>NZ_JAYSBG010000457.1:0-2401 GCF_041915505.1 Rhodoblastus sp.
CGCCACCTGCGCCTTGGCGTGGCTCTCGCCGTGGGAATCATGCGCGCGCACCGCGATCTGGAACAGCAGGACGTCGAGCGCCGAGCCAATCGCCTGCACCGCGCGCAGGCCGAGGTCATAGGCGAGGGCGAATTTGCCGGTCTCGGCGAAGCCGTACAGGCGCGCGACGAGATCGCGGTTGCCGAGCGGGATCAGTTGATAAAGCACCACGGCCGCGACGATGGGCGCGGCATAATGCGCGAAGGGATGGATCAGCCGCCGGTCGGCAAGCTTCAGCGGGGCGTCTCGGTCGATCAGGCGGCCGCGCCAGATCAATAGGGAGCCGGCGAGGCTGCTCATGCCGGCGATCAGCGCCACCGTCGCCGAGCCGGTGGCCCAGGCGCCGCCGGCGGTCAGGACCAGGGCGAGCAGATTCTTGCTCACGATCAGCCGCACATAGAGCTGGTCGTCGAAACGGGCGCGCACCAAGGCGGTGTGGAAGTCGAACAGGCCATTGGCGACGGAGGCCAACAAGGCCAGCGCGATCAGTTCGCGCGACAAGGCGAATGGCGGGCCAAGCCAGGCGAAAACCAGCGCGAGGGGCAGGAACAGCGCCGTGCAGGCCAGGAAAGCGGCGTCGAGCGTGGCGCGCGTCTCGGGCGCCTCATGGCGGGTCCGCTCGGAATAGAAACGGATGCCGCACAGCCGGACCCATTCGAAGGCCAGCACCTGGCCGAAGGCCATCACCATCACGGCGAGGGCGAATTTGCCATATTCGGCCGGGCCGAGAAATTTGGCGACGATCAGCCCGACGATCAGATTGAAGATCGTATTGACGAGAAACGTCAGGACGACGCTCATCTCGGCCTTCCTCCAGAATCGTCCGGCGCGCTCAAGCTCGTGATATTAATTTCGGCGCGATAAGAAAGTCTTGTCGAGCGTTCCGCTTTTATTCGCCTTATTCGTTTCCGGTCAATCCATGCCGAAAAAGAAGCCTCCGATTTCAAAAATCAAACCCTTCCTGTGGCGCCCGGGCGAAGGATGCGACCCGGACGCTCTGGCCCGCTTGCAGCAAACATTCCTCCGTCCTGCGGAGCCAATGGGCGAGGCCTGGTTCATGGGCGAGCGAAGGTTCTTTCCCGATCTGATGGGCGATCTGGCCGAAATTTCGATTGCGCGGCTCAGAGAAGTTCTTTTTGAAGTGACGACTGGCCCGCAAAACTTCGGGCCACGAAAGGAGTGGACAACGTGGTTCCATTACATTCTCGCGCGGACTTTACCGCGCGCGCATGAATATTCGGCGTTTTCATTCCATTTGGAGACGCTTATCTCTGCGTTCATGGGACAATATCGCACGGGCAAGGAGGCCGAGGCCTATCCGGGCTTTTTCGAGGATGTTCTGGCGACGCTCGGCCGAAGCGTCATGGATGCGGAATGCTGGTATGAAGGCAGTTTCGGCGGCGGCCTTATCCAGCGGGAACTCACTCGCCGCAAGGGAACCTGGCGGTGGTTCGCCGTCAGCGGGGACCTTTCCGCTTCGATGTTCTTGTGCCTGAAATTCTTGCCGAACGAGGCCGTCGCGGCTTGGCTTCGCTCCGTTCTTGCGATCCCCTGCCCACTTTGGCGCGCCCACGTCGTCGCCTGGCTTGTTGGCGCATATGACATCCTGAACGCCAGAAGCGCCGGTCCTTCGGATCTGCGGATCGACGTTCAACCCAGCGTTTTCTGGAATCACGCGGGACTCCTGCGCTATTCGTCGTCGTCGGACGACGAAACGGTTTTTCTTCCGTCCCAAAACCGCATCATGGCGCTTGAAACCGTGGCCGCCTTCATGACCGACGAAGTCTATCTCGACTGGCTTTGTTCGATTGGTGAAGTCGAAGAACTGGAAGCCGATCTTGGCGATATACCGGACGCCTTTCGCAGCCTGTATAAAGCAGGGTGTTAACCAGGCTTGCATCCTACCCATGCGACCGGTCACGATTTTGCGATATCGCTCAATCTTGACACCTTTGGGTGGCGGTCCTATTTAGCCGGTAGCCTGTTAGCACTCCTATATCCGGAGTGCTAACAGGCGCTCTTTTCCCAGCCCCGGCCGTCCGGCCGCGCCGGCAAACACAGGATAGACCCATGGCCTTCCGTCCCCTCCATGACCGCGTCGTCGTCAAGCGTCTCGATAGCGAAGAAAAGACCAAGGGCGGCATCATCATCCCGGATACCGCCAAGGAAAAGCCGCAGGAAGGCGAAATCGTCGCCGTCGGTCCCGGCGCGCGCGATGAAGCCGGCAAGCTGGTTCCGCTCGACGTCAAGGCGGGCGACCGCGTGCTGTTCGGCAAGTGGTCCGGCACCGAGGTCAAGGTCGACGGCCAGGACCTGCTGATCATGAAGGAATCCGACATCCTCGGCATCGTCGCCTGATTTT
>NZ_JAYSBG010000458.1:0-2393 GCF_041915505.1 Rhodoblastus sp.
GAACAGGATCGGCCCGCGCCAGTCGAGCCCACCGACCGCCGCCGCCAGATGGGGCGAGGCGGACCCCAGCGTCAGCGCGCCGACCAGCAGGCCGATCAGCAGGCCGAGATCGCCCCGCGCCCAGGTCGCGGCCATGGCCATGCCGACCGGATAGACCCCCGCGAGGCTGATCCCGGTGAGGAAGCGCAGAACCGGCGCCAGCGGCGAAACCGGCGGCAACAAAGCGGCGGCGCCGGTGCAGAGCGCGGCGGCGAAGGCCGAACAGCGGAACAACAGCCTTTTGTCGATTCGGTCCGGCAAGGCGAACAAAGCGGAGACGAAGGCGCCGATGACAAAGCCCGCCTGCACGCCGCTGGTGAGCAGAGCCGCGAAAAACGGGCTCAGCGGCTGCTGCGCCTTGATCGCCGCGATCGAGGCGTTGGAGGCGAACCAGCACGCCATCGCCGCGACCTGGCAGAGCAGCAGAATGGCCAGGGAGCGCAGGCGTCCCGGCGTCGTGTCGGACATTTCATCCCCCAGCGGGTGCCGGCGCGTCCTTGCGGGCCGATCGATCTTTTCAGCCATAGAAACCCTGACATGCCCCCCGCGCAAGACAAACACGATCTTGCTTCGCGGCAATTGGCGCATTCGTCCTTTCATGGCAAAAGGGCGCGTCCGTCACGAGGTGAAGCCGCTTGGATTCCGTTCTCTCGATCGAAAAGCTGACCAAGACCTATGATAATGGGTTTTCGGCGCTGAAGGGCGTCGATCTCGCCATTCGGCGCGGCGAGATTTTCGCCTTGCTCGGCCCCAATGGCGCCGGCAAGACCACTTTGATCGGCATTGTCTGCGGGCTGGTGCGCGCCACCTCCGGCAAGGTCGTGGTGGACGGCTGCGACATCGCGCAGGACTATCGCTCGGCGCGCAAGAAGATCGGCCTGGTGCCGCAGGAACTCGCCGTCAACATGTTCGAATCGGTGTGGGACACGGTGGTGTTCTCGCGCGGCCTGTTCGGGAAAAAGGCCAATCCGGCTCATATCGAAAAGGTGCTGCGCGATCTCTCGCTGTGGGACAAGAAGGACGCCAATATCCGCGCCCTGTCCGGCGGCATGAAGCGCCGCGTCCTGATCGCCAAGGCTTTGGCGCATGAGCCCGAGATCCTGTTCCTTGATGAACCGACCGCCGGCGTGGACGTCGAATTGCGCCGCGACATGTGGGAAATGGTCCGCCATCTGCGCGAGAGCGGCGTGACGATCATTCTCACCACCCATTATATCGAAGAGGCCGAGGATATGGCCGACCGCGTCGGCGTGATCGACAAGGGCGAGATCATCCTGGTCGAGGAAAAGCGCGCTTTGATGAGCCGCCTCGGCCAGACCCGCGTCACGGTGGGCCTGACGCAAAAGCTCGACGCGATCCCCGAGGGCCTGCGCGCACAGCCGCTGACCCTGTCGCCCGACGGCCTGACGCTCGTTTTCACCCAGACCGGCGAGACCGACCCGCACGACGGCGGCCTCGCCGGCCTGCTGAAAAACCTTGCCGCGCGGGGAATCGATTTCGCCTCGGTCCAGTCCAGCCAGTCCTCGCTGGAAGACATTTTCATCGATCTGGTGGGCAAAAGCCGATGAACTTCTCCGCCGTTCGCTCGATCTATCTGTTCGAACTCGCCCGGACCTGGCGCACTTTGTTCCAGAGCATCGCCTCGCCCGTCCTGTCCACGGCGCTCTATTTCGTCGTCTTCGGCTCGGCCATCGGCTCGCGCATGCCGCCGATCCACGACGTCCCTTACGCCGCCTTCATCGTGCCCGGCCTGATCCTTCTCACGGTGCTGACCGAGAGTGTCTCCAACGCCTCGTTCGGCATCTATCTGCCGCGCTTCACCGGCACGATCTATGAAATCCTGTCGGCGCCCGTTTCGGCCTTCGAGGTGATTCTGGGCTTTGTCGGCGCGGCGGCGACCAAATCGGTCCTGCTCGGCCTGATCATCTTCTTCACCGCGCGGATTTTCGTCTCCTTCGAATTGGTCCACCCGTTCTGGTCATTCGCCTTTCTGGTGCTGATCTCGATCACTTTCGCCTTGTTCGGCTTCATTCTCGGGCTGTGGGCGGATGGATTCGAGAAATTGCAGGTGATTCCGCTGATGGTGATCTCGCCGCTGACCTTTCTCGGCGGCACCTTCTATTCCATCGACATGCTGCCGCCGTTCTGGCGCAATGTCGCTCTGTTCAACCCCATCGTCTATCTGGTCGACGGCTTCCGCTGGGCCTTCTACGGCATTGCGGCGGTGGGCCCGGCGATCAGCATCGGCCTGACGCTGACCATGCTGGCGGTCTGTATCGGGATCGTGATCTGGGTGTTCCGCACCGGCTATCGGCTGCGCACCTGAAGCGCTGGCGTCAATCCTGCATAAAATT
>NZ_JAYSBG010000459.1:0-2382 GCF_041915505.1 Rhodoblastus sp.
CACGTCCATCGTCAACGACCGCCATTTCGGTCGTCTGACCGGATTGATCGACGACGCCCGCGCCAAGGGGGCGCGCATTCGGGAGGTCGGACGCAATCCGGGCGAAGCGGGCGGACGCGCTCGCACGTTGGCGCCGACGCTGGTGCTCGACGCCCGGGACGACATGCGGATCATGCAGGAAGAAATTTTCGGCCCCGTCCTGCCGGTCGTGGCCTATCGCGACATCGACGAGGCCATCGCCTATGTCAACGCGCGGCCGCGGCCTCTCGCGCTCTATTATTTCGGCGGCGACGGCGACGACCGGCGCAAGGTTTTGAGCCGCACGACGTCTGGCAATGTCACGATCAACGGCACCCTCATGCACTATGCCCAGGAAGACCTGCCGTTCGGCGGCGTCGGCCCGAGCGGCATGGGCGCCTATCACGGCGTCGAAGGCTTTCGCGCCCTCAGCCACGCCAAGGGCGTTTTCGAGCAGGGCCGCTGGAACGGCGGCAATCTGCTGCGGGCGCCGTTCGGGCGGCTGGCCGACACCGTCCTCAAGGCGATGCTCAGATAGCCCGGCGTGGGACACGCGGCGCGACGGGCGTGCGCTCGAATGCGGAGGCGAACCGGTGCTCGATCTCGTGCTGGCGATAGCGCACCACTTCTTCGTGTTCGCGCTCTTCGCCGTGCTGTTTGCGGAACTGGTCGTGGTGCGACGCGGCATGGACGCCGGTGCGGTCGCGCGGGTTCAGTCGATGGATCTCTGGTATGGCGCGCTGGCGGGGCTGATCATTATCGTCGGATTCGCTCGCGCGATCTTCGCCGCCAAGGGATGGGATTATTACGCGCATAATCTGTTCTTCTGGGCGAAGATCGGGACATTCGCCGTGATCGGGCTGCTCTCGGTGCCGCCGACTTTGGCCTTCCTGCGCTGGCGGCGCGCCGGCGCGGCGCCGACGGATGAGGCCGTCGCGGCGGCGCGGCGCTATCTTTGGGCCGAAGTCGCGCTGTTTCCGCTGCTGCCCGCTTTCGCCGCCGCCATGGCGCGCGGTTACGGCGCCTTCGGGGGATGATGCGGCGCCGGCGGCCGGGGCGGGTCGAAATCCGCAAATCAGCGTGAGACTCCGGCCGATCGGGGGTTAACAAGCGGGCCGTCCTCTGTCACAAGCAGGCCGAATCCCTGCTGGAGCGTCTTCCCGAGGCGCCGTCCTAGGAGCCTCGAAGGAATCCCGCCATGTCGCAGAGCATCATCAAACCCTCGGCCAAAAAGGCGTTGCTGATCGACGGCAAGGCCGCCTCCGCTTTGGTGCTGGAGCGGGTGGCGCGCGAGGCGCAGGCGCTGGCGATCAAGCCCGGCCTCGCGGTCGTCCTCGTCGGCGAGGATGCGGCCAGCCAGGTCTATGTCAAATCCAAGGGCAAGGCGGCTTATGGCTGCGGCTTTCATTCGGTGCAGCACGACCTGCCGGCCGCGACCAGCGAATCCGAACTGATCGGCCTGGTGCGCATGCTCAACGCCGATCCGGAGATTCACGGCATATTGGTGCAATTGCCGCTGCCCGCCGGCATCGACTCGACCAAGGTGCTCGAGACCATCGCGCCGGAAAAGGACGTCGACGGCTTTCACCCGGTCAATGTCGGCCTGCTCGCGACCGGCCTGACGGAACGCGCGCTCGTGCCCTGCACGCCGGCCGGCGCCATGCTGCTGATCGAGGAGGCGTCCCGGGCGCTTGGCCGCGATATCGCTGGCGCCGAGGCGGTGATCGTCGGCCGCTCCAATATTGTTGGCAAGCCGATGGCGCAATTGCTGCTGGCGAAAAACGCCACGGTGACCGTCGCCCATTCGCGCACCAAAGACCTGCCAGCGGTGGCGCGGCGGGCGGATATTCTGGTCGCCGCCGTCGGCCGGCCCGAAATGATCCGGGGCGACTGGATCAAGCCCGGCGCGCTGGTGATCGACGTCGGCATCAATCGCATCCCCGGCGCGGAGCCGGGCAAGACGCGGCTGGTCGGCGATGTGGCGTTGGACGAGGCGCTCGACGTCGCCGGCGCGATTACGCCGGTTCCCGGCGGCGTCGGGCCGATGACCATCGCCATGCTGATGGCCAACACCCTGCGCGCCGCGCGATTGACCCCCGGCTGAAATTCTCCCGTCTTTGCCTTCCGGCTAGGATGAGCCGACGCGCGCGATGCGCTAAAGTCGCGCCGGAATCGGCGTGCGCAACGCCGTGAGGAGGAAACAATGGGAAACGCTTATCTGACCGGTCTCGACCGCAACCGGGCCAATTACGCGCCCTTGACGCCGCTCAGCTTCCTGTTTCGCGCGGCGGACGTGTTTCCGCACAAGACCTCGATCCTTTATAACGACCAGCGCTTCACCTGGGCGCAGACGGCGGAGCGGTG
>NZ_JAYSBG010000460.1:0-2380 GCF_041915505.1 Rhodoblastus sp.
CGGGGCTGGACCTTCGCCATAATTACGGCTAGCAAGGAGATTAACGAATAGTCAATAATTCGATCGGCGAGGCTCCATGGCGGCTTTATCCGCGCGCATTCGCGGCTTCCTTCCCTTCGCCGGGCTGTGCGCGGCGGCTGTCTCCCTTGCCGGCTGCAACGAGCCCGTGAATCCCGCCGCCTCGGCCGCGGCGCCCAATAATGCGCAGCCCGTCGCCTCGGGCTACAGCCCGCGTCCGGCCGCCGTCGCCGTGACTCGGATGGAGGGCGCGCCCTCGCCGCTGCAAAGCCAGTTCATGGCCTTTTTCAACGCCGACGCCGCCCAGGAGGACGTCGCTTTGACCGATTCGGCCGGCGCGCGCTATCTCGCCCGCGGCTATCTCTCGGCCTTTCTGGTCGATGGCGGCGCGCGGCTGACCTATGTCTGGGACATTTACGACCGGACCAACCATCGCGCGCAAAGGCTGAACGACGAAATCGCGCTCAAGGGCGCCGCCGCCGATCCGTGGGCGCTGGTCGATTCGGCCGCGCTCTCGGCTTTGGCCGAGCGCAGCGCCTCAGAACTCGCAGCCTATCTCTCCAATACGCCGGAAGCCCTCGCCGCCGCCGCGAAAAGCGCGGCCGCCACCGCGCAGAACGCCGGCGACGCGGCCAAGGCGGTCGCTGCGCCGAAGTCCTCCGCGCCCGAGCCCGCCGCCCAAGCCCTGTCCTACGCCCCGGCGCGCTAACCGGCTGATTGCAACAAAATAGCGACAGGCGCCCGCCTCTCATATTGTTCAATGCTGCCCCCCCTGCTAAGACGCCGGCCAAGTCAGTCCAGGGCAAAGGCTGCATTATGGCTGGGACAATGAAAATTCTGGCGGGCAATTCCAATCGCCCCCTGACCGAGGCGATCGCCGCCTATCTCGGCGTGCCCCTGACGAAATGCCAGGTGCGGCGTTTCGCGGATATGGAAATCTTCGTCGAAATCCAGGAAAACGTGCGGGGTCAGGACACTTTTGTCGTCCAGTCCACTTCTTTTCCGACCAATGACCATCTGATGGAGGCGTTGATCATGATCGACGCTCTGCGGCGCGCCTCGGCGCGACGCATCACGGCGGTCATGCCCTATTTCGGCTATGCCCGGCAGGACCGCAAACCCGGCCCACGCACCCCGATTTCCGCCAAGCTGGTGGCGAATCTGATCACCCGCGCCGGCGCCGACCGCGTGCTGACGGTCGATCTCCACGCCGGCCAGATCCAGGGCTTCTTCGATATCCCGACCGACAATCTGTTCAGCGCGCCGGTGCTGGTGCGCGACATCCAGGAAAATCTCGATCTTTCCAATGTCATGGTGGTGTCGCCGGACGTCGGCGGCGTGGTGCGCGCCCGCGCGCTAGCCAAGCGCATCAGCGCGCCGCTCGCCATTGTCGACAAGCGCCGCGAGCGCGCCGGCGAATCCGAGGTGATGAACATCATCGGCGAGGTAAAGGGCCGCAATTGCATCCTGGTCGACGATATCGTCGATTCGGGCGGCACCCTGTGCAACGCCGCCGACGCCTTGCTGCAGGCAGGCGCCAAGGACGTGCGGGCCTATATCACCCATGGCGTGCTTTCGGGCGGCGCGGTCGCCCGCATTTCCGCATCGCGCCTCAAGGAACTGGTGATTACCGATTCGATCCAGCCGACCGAGGCCGTGCGGGTCTCGGACAATGTCCGCGTGATCACCATCGCGCCTCTGATCGGCGAGGCGATCGCCCGCACCGCCAAGGAAGAAAGCGTCTCCAGCCTGTTCGACTGACGGCGCGTTAGCGCAGTCGCCTCTCCGAAAATCGAAAGCGCCCGCCGTCATGACGTTCGAGACCGATCTCAAGACCATCATCCGCACGATTCCCGATTATCCCAAGCCGGGCATCATGTTCCGCGACATCACCACTCTGCTCGGCGACGCGCGCGCGTTCCGCCGCGCGGTGGACGAGCTGGTGCAGCCCTTTTCCGGCGGCAAGATCGATCAGGTGGCGGGCATGGAAGCGCGCGGCTTCATTCTCGGCGGCGCGGTGGCGCATCAGCTTTCGGCCGGCTTCATCCCGATCCGCAAGAAGGGCAAACTGCCCCACACCACCGTCTCGGTCGCTTACAGCCTGGAATATGGCGTCGACGAGATGGAAATGCACCAGGATGCGGTCAAGCCCGGCGAAAAGGTCGTGCTGGTCGACGATCTGATCGCCACCGGCGGCACCGCCGATGGCGCCGTCAAACTGCTGAAGCGGATGGGCGCCGATATTGTCGCGGCCTGTTTCGTGATCGACCTGCCGGAACTCGGCGGCGCCAAGAAAATCCGCGACCTCGGCGTGCCGGTGCGCTCGCTGATCGCCTTCGAAGGGCACTGAGCCGCAGGCTCC
>NZ_JAYSBG010000461.1:0-2351 GCF_041915505.1 Rhodoblastus sp.
AGACCTGCTTGGTGGCCTTCTCGTCGCCGGGAAGCTCATATTCAGCAGCCTCCCAGGGCGAGAGAAAATCGAAGCTGCGATATTCCTGGCTGAGCTTGGTCGGCTCATAGACCACGCGCTTCTGCGCATCGTCATAGCGGACCTCGACATAGCCGGACATCGGGAAATCCTTGCGCAGCGGATGGCCGTCGAAGCCATAGTCCGTCAGCATGCGGCGCAGGTCGGGATGGCCGGCGAACAGCACGCCATACATGTCATAGGCCTCGCGCTCGAACCAGTCGGCGGCGGGCCAGACGCCGAAGGCGCTGTCGACCGGCGTATCCTCGTCGGTCAGGCATTTGGCGCGAAGGCGTAGATTGGCCGAGGGATCGAGCAGATGGACGACCACGTCGAAACGCTGTTCGCGCGCCGGCCAATCGACCGCGGTCAGGTCGATGAAGCAGACAAAACCGTTGTCGCGCAGAAAGGTCAGCGAAGAAATCCATTTGGCCGCGTCGAACACGACCGTCAGTTCGTCATAGGCGATATCCGCCGAAAGCACGGCGTCGCCGAGGCCCGACGAAATTTTCGCGGACAGGGCCTGCAATTTCTCCCGCAGGACGGCGGAATGGTCCGTCGCGGGGGCGCTCTGCTCGTCAGCCATGCTCACACCTCAATCCCGTTTCTCGATTCTGACGGGCAGAACCAACGGCCGGCGGACGCCGGAATAATGATGGACGCGCCCTGTCGAGCGCGTCGGAATTCAGCGCTCGATCGTGCCGGTGCGGCGGATCTTCCGCTGCAGCAGCATGATTCCGTAAAGCAGCGCCTCGGCGGAAGGCGGACAGCCCGGAACATAGATGTCGACCGGGACGACGCGATCGCAGCCGCGCACCACCGAATAGGAATAGTGGTAATAGCCGCCGCCATTGGCGCAGGAGCCCATCGAAATGACGTAGCGCGGCTCCGGCATCTGGTCATAGACCTTGCGCAAAGCGGGGGCCATTTTGTTGGTCAGCGTGCCAGCCACGATCATCACGTCGGACTGGCGCGGCGAGGCGCGCGGCGCGAAGCCGAAGCGCTCCACGTCATAGCGCGGCATGGCGACCTGCATCATTTCGACGGCGCAGCAGGCCAGACCGAAGGTCATCCACATCAGCGAGCCGGTGCGGGCCCAGTTGATCAGATCATCGGTCGCGGTGACCAGAAAGCCCTTGTCGGCCAGTTCGTCATTGATGGCCAGGAAGGTCGGGTCGTCGGCGCCGATCGGCTTGCCGGTGCGCGGGTCGAGAATGCCGCGCGGCGCCGGCGCGATAAGGGTTTGGCCCTTGTCGGAGGTCAATCCCATTCCAGGGCTCCCTTCTTCCATTCATAGATGAAGCCGACGGTCAGCACGCCGAGGAAAGCCATCATCGACCAGAAGCCGAAGGCGCCGATCTGACGAAAGGCGACCGCCCAGGGGAACAGGAAGGCGACTTCGAGATCGAAGATGATGAACAGCAGCGAGACCAGATAGAACCGCACGTCGAATTTCATGCGCGCGTCGTCGAAGGCGTTGAAGCCGCATTCGTAAGCCGAGAGCTTTTCGGCGTCGGGCGCCTTGAAGGCGAGCAGGAAGGGCGCGACAAGCAGCGCCCCCGAAATGACCGCCGACAGGGCGATGAAGATCACCAGCGGCAGATAATCGTTCAGGAGGACCGGCATGGCTTTGTCCTGGCTCTGGTTTCCGGCTCGCCGCCCCGCCCGGTATGGCCCGGACCGGCTCGTCGCCGCCGCGCGGTCGGGAGGCGGCCTCGAAAAAGCCACAACACGCCACGGGATCGTCTTGGTTCCGTATCGCAGGGCGGCGCCGCGCGCAAGGCCCAACCATGGACCGAACCCTGAGCGGCGCTGCGGGCGCGGATCGCCCGATTCGTCATAGGCCCCGGAAAACCGGGGATTTTGGCGTCGCAGGCCTCGCGGCCGGACATTCGACGCCGTGATTTCATGCGAAAGTCGGAGCAATTTCCAAACGCCGCGACGCACAAAGGCGACGAAATTTTCGCCGCAGGCCGCCGACGCGACGCTGCCATTCCGGCCCGACCGCCGCTGGGCGGCAAGCCGTATCGTCAAGCGCGAACGCGACGATTCGAGCCCGCCCGCTTGCGCGGCCGGGTTGAAATTGGAGCAGAAAGGAACGCCAAAAGAATGGCGAGAGAGACGGGACTTGAACCCGCGACCTCCGGCGTGACAGGCCGGCGCTCTAACCAACTGAGCTACTCCCCCGCTCGACCGCGACGCTGCTGCATCGATCGGAGGCCTGCGAATTAAGACAGCCGCGCCGGCAAGTCAAGCGCTGTTATGGCGATTTCGTGAAGCGCCTTGCGCGCCCT
>NZ_JAYSBG010000462.1:0-2337 GCF_041915505.1 Rhodoblastus sp.
GAAGAGCCTGCGCTTGACGACGGCGCCGCTCTGGCCTTGAGCGCGGGCCTGCCGCAAGCCGCGCCGCGCGGCGCCCATGACTCGCTTTATCCGGGCGAACGGCCGTTCGGCCTGCTGGCGCCGCCCGGCGGCGCGGCCGATGATTTGAGTCGGATCGCGGGGCTGGACGAGGCGACGGCGCAACGGCTGAATCTGCTGGGCGTCTGGACCTTCCGCCAGATCGCCGCCTGGTCGCCCGACAATAGCCGCTGGGTCGATTCCTTCCTCGCCTCGCCGGGCCTCGTCGCGCGCGCGCAATGGCGCGAACAGGCCGCGGCCCTCGCGGGCCGCGCGTCGCGGAAGCACGAGATCTGAGCGACGCGCCATGGCCTGGTCCATGACAAAAAATATGTGGGATAACCTTGCCGCCGTAAAAAACGGCTAGGAACGCCGATTCTCGATGCTATCCTTAATCAAGTGATTCTCAGCTCTTTCGAAGAGATGAACTGGGGACCAACCCTGGTCGGTATACAGGATTTAGCCATTTAGATCGGGAGCCGCTTCATTGGGCGCCAGTGAACACCCTGGACTTTCGCAAGATCTCGAATCCGGGGCGGCGGCGGAAGCCGCCGCGGAGGTCATTGAGATCCGTGGACGGATCAAATGGTTCGACATGGCCAAGGGCTTTGGCTTTGTCGTGCCGGATAACGGTCTGGCCGACGTTCTGCTTCATGTCACGGTGCTGAGGCGCGACGGCTATCAGACGGCGCCCGAGGGCGCGGCTGTGGTTTGTCAGGCGCAGAACCGGTCGCGCGGCCTGCAGGTGTTCCGCATCCTGTCCATGGACGAATCCACCGCCGTTCATCCCGCGCAATTGCCGATGGCCCGCACCCATTGCGTGGCGCAGGCGGTCGGCGGTTTTGAAATTGTCGTGGTGAAATGGTTCAATCGTGTGAAGGGATTCGGTTTCCTGACCCGCGGCGAAGGCACCGAAGACATCTTCATCCATATGGAGACCCTGCGCCGCTACGGCATAGCCGATCTGAAACCCGGCGATTCGCTGCTGGCGCGGTTCGGCGACGGGCCGAAGGGACTGATGGCCGCCGAAGTGCGGACCCTGGAGACGCGTCTGCCGAGCGCCCACTGATAAAGACGACCGGCGGCGTGGGACTTGTGAGAGGTTGTAATGGCGCGTTTGTTCGGGTCTGCCGCCCTGTTTTCGCGCCGTGCGCGCTCCCTGGCGCTTCTGCTGCCGCTCATCGGCGCCGCCGCTCTCGTTCTCCTCCCCTCATCCGCGGCTCTTTCCACATCGGCCTGGGCGCTGGAATCCGGCGCGGCCGTCGCCCTTGAGCCGCTGACCATCGTCACCGATCCCAAAGGCGCGCATCCGGTCGATCATGCTTTGTCGGTCGAGGTGATGCGCACCGAGGCCGAGCGTGAGCACGGGCTGATGGAGCGTCCCTATCTGCCGGCGGATCGCGGGATGCTGTTCCAGTTCGATGTCGAGCAGCCCATCCTGATGTGGATGAAGAACACGCTGATTCCGCTCGACATGATCTTCATTTCGCGGGCCGGGGTGGTGACTCATATCCATGAAAACGCCGAGCCCATGTCCGAGGCAATCATTTCATCGAAGGGGCCGGTCTTCAGCGTGCTGGAGGTCAATGCCGGCTATGCGCGCAAGATCGGGCTCAAACCGGGCGATCTGGTGCGGCACGCCATTTTCAGACCGTGATCTTTCGCAGATGACTTGCCGGACCTGATTTGGGCGGTCTTGTCGGGGCGCGTCGCCCATGCTAGCGAATTCACGGCGCTGTCGGGGTATAGCGCAGCCTGGTAGCGCGGAAGTTTTGGGTACTTCAGGTCGCAGGTTCGAATCCTGCTGCCCCGACCACAGGCTCGCCAATGCGTCCGGCTCCGCCGGGCGGGCGTCGAGGATGGGAGATTGGAACGGTCATGACGGCTCGCATTTATCGTCCCTCGAAACCCGCCACCCAGTCTGGCATGGGCAAGACCAAGCTGTGGCGGCTCGAATATACGCCGGAAAGCGCGCGCACCATCGAGCCGCTGATGGGCTGGACCTCTTCGGGCGACATGAAGAGCCAGATCAAGCTGACCTTCGACACCCGCGAGGAGGCCGTGGCTTATTGCGAGCGCAACGGCATCGCCTATCGCGTCGAGGAGCCGCAGGAGCTCAAGCGCCGCATCGTGTCCTATTCGGATAATTTCCGCAACAACCGCCTGGCGCCCTGGACCCATTGACGGTTCGGGATCGGTCGGGCGACGGGGCCCCGTAGCTCAGCTGGATAGAGCAGCCGCCTTCTAAGCGGCAGGCCGCTGGTTCGAATCCAGCCGGGG
>NZ_JAYSBG010000463.1:0-2330 GCF_041915505.1 Rhodoblastus sp.
GCAAAAAAATCACCTCCGTCTCGCCGTAATCGCGCCGCTCAAGCAGGTCGAAACCGGGCGCGGGCTCGAACATGGCCGCAGTCGCTTCCTCCACGATCACCAGAGCGTCGGGGGCCAGCCAGCCGCCTCTCGCGAGCGAGATCAGAGCCGGTTCAGCCAAACCGCGATCATAGGGCGGATCGAGAAAGGCGAGCGTGTAGGGCGCGCCCGGCGGCTTGTCGCCGAGCCGCCGCGCGTCGCGGCGAAAGATGCGGGTGACGCCGCCCAGCCCGAGCGATTCGACATTCTCGCGCAGCAACGCCCGCGCCTGGGCGCCATCGTCCACGAACAGGCTGAAATCGGCGCCGCGCGAAACCGCCTCCAGCCCGAAGGCGCCCGTGCCGGCGAACAGGTCGATCACCCGCGCGCCGGGAACCGGATCGTCATAGGAATGGGCGAGAATGTTGAACAGCGTCTCGCGCAGGCGGTCCGAGGTCGGGCGGATGCCCTCGCCTTTCGGGCCGTGCAGCGCCCGCCCCTTCAGCCGCCCCCCAACAATCCGCATCGATGAATGCCTTTTCCATGATCGCGACGCGCCGCGATCATGGAAGCCGCGCATCAGCGCGGCGTCGCAGTCGCTCCAGGCCGCCCCGATGAGGCGAAATTATTTGCCGCGCGGCTTTCTCGGCCCCGAAGGACCGCCCGATGGTTTGCCGCCCGATGGCTTGCCGCCGAAAGGCTTGCCGCCCGTCGGTTTCCGGCCCTGCGGACGATCCCCCGCCGGCCTGTCGCCGAATCCCCGGCTCGGCTTTTCCCCGCGCGGCCTGGAAAAGTCCCGACCGCCGGATTTCTCGTCGCGCGGGCGCGCAAAATCCCGGCCGCCGGCCTTCTCGTCGCGTGACGCCCCATCACGGCGGAAATGTTTGGCGGCGCCGGTCTCGCCGACGACCCGTTCGGAGCGCGGCCCGGCTTTCCTCGGCGGGCCTCTCCGGGCTGGCTCCGTGCGCGCGGGCGCCTCCGTCTTTTCCCGCTCCGCGCGGAAGCGGCGGGCGTTGCGGGTGTCGTCCGGCTCGACGCGCGGCCCCGCCGTGCTGACGCGCTCGACCACCACCTTGCGGCCTCTGCGGTCCTCGGTCGCGCTGCTCTCGGTGCGGCGGCGCGGACCTTTTTCCGCCTTGTCGCGTTCGCTGCGCAAGGCCGTGACATGTTTGCGCGGCCCGGGCTTTTCGGTCCCCATCTTCTTTTCGGGGCGGACTTTCTTCTCCGCCTGTTCCGCCGGCGGGCGTTTCGCACGGGGGCCGCCTTCGCGCATCGGACGCCGTTCCCGCTCATATTCAGGCGCCGGCGTCCGGTCGATCACCGGCGCCTCGAAATCGACCCCCGCTTCTTCAGCCAGAGCCGTCCCGAGCTGGTCGGCCAGCACGCGGGTGCGCACTTCCTCGACCGCGCCCTCCGGCGTTTCGCCGAGCTGGAACGGGCCATAGGACAGGCGGATCAGGCGATTGGTGGCGAGGCCGAGATGTTCGAGCAGACGCTTGACCTCGCGGTTCTTACCCTCGCGCAGGCCGAGCGTAATCCAGACATTGGCCCCCTGCACGCGGTCGAGCTTCGCCTCGACCCCGGCGTAATCGACCCCGTCGATGGTCACGCCCTTCGCCAGCGTGTCGAGCCGCGCCTGATCGGTCTCGCCATTGGCGCGGGCGCGATAACGGCGCAGCCAGCCGGTCGAGGGCAGCTCCAGCACGCGGGCGAGGCCGCCGTCATTGGTGAGCAGCAGCAGGCCTTCCGTATTGATGTCGAGCCGTCCGACCGACATCAGGCGGGGCAAAGAAGGGTTTTTCTCCGCGATATAGTCGAACACCGTCGGGCGCCCTTCCGGGTCGCGATCGGTCGTGACCAGCCCGCGCGGCTTGTGGAACAGGAACAGCCGCGTGCGCTCGCGCGCGTTGAGCGGCCGCCCGTCCACCGTCACCTTGTCCTGATCGGAAACATTTTTCGCCGCGCTGGTCAGAACCACGCCATTGACGGCGACGCGGCCCTGTTCGATCCACAATTCGGCGTCGCGGCGCGAGCACAAGCCGGCGCGCGCCATCACCTTGGCGATGCGCTCGCCTTCATAGGCGCGATCCGCGGGCGCGGTCTTTTTCGCCGCAGGCCTTTTTGCAGCGGGTTTGCGCGTGGGGCGGGTCTTGTCGGGCGTGTCTTTGCTCATGTCGGTCTGATAGCAGAGGCGCGGGTTTTTGCGAATGTTTTTGCGGCGGGAAATCAGTCCCCGATCCGCCAGAAGGCGCGCGCGGCCGGCGGCGCCGTCGCCAGGGCTTGATCCAGCGCGGCGTCGCCGATTTGCGCCC
>NZ_JAYSBG010000464.1:0-2311 GCF_041915505.1 Rhodoblastus sp.
GTCCGGCTTGGGCATGATGCAGGCGCCGAGCGCGAGGCGCTGTTTCCAGCCGCCGGACAATTCGCCGGCGAGCTGGTTGGCGCGGCCCGTCAGGCCGAGGCGCTCGGTCGCCTCCCGCGCCCGCGCGCGCGGGTCGTCGAGCCCGTAGACGCGGCCGATGAATTCGAGATTTTCGCGAATGGTCAGATCGGTATAGAGCGAGAAGCGCTGGGTCATATAGCCGGTGCGGCGCTTGATTTCGTTCTGCTGCGTCAGAATGTCGAAGCCGAGGCAGGAGCCGGTCCCGCTGTCCGGCGTCAGCAGGCCGCACAACATGCGAATGGTGGTGGTCTTGCCGCTGCCATTGGGGCCGAGAAAGCCGTGGATGCGGCCGCGCCGCACCTGCATGGTCAGGTCTTCCACCACTTTTTTGCCGCCGAAGCTCTTGCTGAGCCCGCGCACGTCGATGACGATGTCAGGTTCGGCGTTCATTTCGGCGTCTCGGGCGGAACCAGCCGGACCGTGAGCGGCAGGCCGAGCGGCAGCAGCGTGGCCGGATTGTCGAGCCGGGCGTCGATGCGGAACACCAGCTTGCCGCGCTCCTGCAAAGAGAAGATCACCGGCGGCGTGAATTCGGCTTGCTGCGAGATGAAGATCACGCGGCCGTCGAGCGCCGGGCAATTGTCGCAGGCGACGGCGATTTTCGCGCCGAGCGTGAAGCGCGCGAGCTGCGGCTCGGGAACATAGAAGCGGATCTTGCGATTCTCCGGCGGCAGCAGAGCCAGAATGGGCTGGCCGGCGGCGACGATTTCGCCCGGCCAGAAATAGACATCCTGCACGATGGAATCGGCCGGCGCGTAAACCGTCTGGCGCGCGATGCGCACGTCGATCTGCTCCATCTGCGCCCGCGCCTGATTGATCTCGGCTTCGGCCGCATGGATTTCCTGCGAGCGCGACGGGATCAGCCCGGCCTCGACCTGACGCTCGGCCTCGGCGAGGCTGGCCTTGTCGCGATCGAGCGCGAACTTGGCCTGATCGCGCGCGGCGACCGTGGCCGCGCCGCGCGGCAGCAGATATTGCTGGCGGTCGAATTCGGTCTGCGACAGGACGAGCGCCGCCTTGGCGCGTTCGACGGCCGCCCGCAGAACTGCAATCTGTTCGGGCCGCTGCAGCGCCGCCTGCAGATTGTTGAGATTGGCCTCGGCCTGATCGAGGCGGGCCTTGGCCTCGACGCGCTGCTGGTCCAGCACCGGCGTGGCCATGGTGAACAGAGCCGCGCCCTTCGTGACCTGCGCGCCGGGTTCAAAATTCAACGCTTTCAGCCGCTCGCCCTCGATCGGGCCGACCTGAACGAGGTCGCCCTCGACATAGCCGGTGAACAGGTCCTGCGGCGGCGCCGGGGCGAAGACCTTGCTGGCCGCCCAGCCGAGGATCACCAGCGCGACGAGGGCGAGGACAATCGGGAGCCGGTTTTTCATGCGCGCGCTCCGGTCAGCGATCGGGTGAGCAGGTCGAAATGCGCCTCGATCATCGCGGGGACGTCGAGCGGCTCGATGCGGGCGAAAACCGCGCCCCAGACGACGGCGACCAGCGCCGGGGCGATGATCAGCTGCGGGAAACGCGCCGGCTCGTCGGACAGGAACTCGCCGCTGGCGCGACCCTCGGCGACGACGGCCCGGACCAGTCTCATGCCGCGCGCAATGATTTCGCGATGGTAGAATTCGGCCAGAGCCGGAAAGCGCGCGCCCTCGGACAGGATGAGATGGACCACGCGGCGACGGTCGGGATCCTCCAGGGCGGCGGCGATGGCCCGGCCGATCAGCCGCAACTTCAGGCTGGCCGGGGCGGGGGAGGCGGCGACGGCCGTTTCGATATAAGCGAGACTCGCGCCGATGGTGTTCTTGACGATGGCCTCGAACAAATCTTCCTTGGAGCGGAAATAGAGATAGATCGTGCCCTTGGCGATCCCGGCGGCGCGGGCGACATCGTCGAGGCGCGCGGCGGCGAAACCCTTTGTCGCGAAAACATCCAGCGCCGCCGCGCGAATGGCGCGCATGCGGTCCTCACGCTCCTCTTCCGTGCGGGCCTGTCGGGCCATGGCGGTCGCTCCGAAATAATGACTGACTATACAGTCATTTTTTAGACGTGGCAAAGGCGCGCATTGATCGGCGTCAAGGATCGGTCCTATGCTGGGATTACACTAAAAAGGCGCGGGTCGATGGACCCGCCGGGAATGGGAGGCGAAAATGATTGCGTCGGACATCATGACGAGCCCGGTCAAGACGATCGGTCCCGACGCCACGATCGAGGAAGCCATAGCGCTGCTTCTGGA
>NZ_JAYSBG010000465.1:0-2304 GCF_041915505.1 Rhodoblastus sp.
AGGCCGGACGTTCGGCGCGCTCCCATTTCGAGCATCCGGCGAGGCCGCCGAGCCCGATCGCGAGCAGGAGGAGTGGTAAGCTTCGACGCGCCATGTCGCGATTCCTGCGGCCGACGCGTTAATCCCCTCTGAAGCAAGATAGTTAACGATTAAAATTTGATCGGCCGTGGCGGAAACGCCGCTTTCACGCCGCATTTCCGCCGAGCGCGAAGCGAAACGGCGACCCGAAGGCCGCCGCCATACGCGTCAGGAGGCCGGGTTTTCCGGCGGCGCCGAAGCGGCGCGGCTCGCCATGAAGCGCTCGAATTCCTCGCGATCCTTGGAGCGGCGCAGAGCTTCCTGATAATCGTAGAAGGCTTTTTCCGCTTCGTAGATCTTGCGGCGCTCCTCTTCGAGACGCTCCAGCTCCGCCTTGCGCCAGTCGTCGAAGGCGCTGTTGCCGGAGGAGCGCCAGCCGCCGCCGAAATCGCGGGACATGCCGCCGAGGCCGCAGCGTTTTTCGAAACCGCCCCATTTCTCCTGCGCGAACTGGCCGAAATCGCCGGCATATCGCGTCTTCGCCTGGAAGAATTTCCAGCCGAGAATGGCGAGGCCGATGGGCCAGAAGAAGACGAAGCCGAGGATCATGGCCGCAAGCTCGATCGGCCGCCAGCGCCATGGCGCGCCATGGCTGCCGTGACGCGAAGAACGCCCGTCGGCGTGACGTGAGCAGATCATGTGACTCTCCCTTCATCGCGACCCGAACGGCCGACGATGTGAATGTAATGTACATTTACATCCAGCGAATTTACAGGGGGCGCCGCGACTTTTTTCGTCTCATCCTATCCCGGCAGGCCGGAAGCGACCCCAAGCGCCTTGCGCAAAGCGGCGTCGATCAAGGCGGAAATCGATTCTTCCAGCAGCGCCGACGCCTGGTCGGTCTTGTCGCCGAAATGGCCGGCGAGCATCAGTTCGGCGACGCCGTGGGTTGTCGCCCAGATCTGCAGCGCCAGCCCGCGGGCGCCCTTCTCCGGCGCGTGGAACTGGCGCAGGACGGCCACGGCCGAACGCACCAGCTCGTCGAAGGCTTTTCGCGCGGCGCTGTCCTCCGCCTGCCGCGCCAGCGCCCCGGCGTCGCCGAACATCGCCTTATAGAGTCCCGGCTCGGCGCGGGCGAAAGCGAGATAAGCCGCGCCGCGCCGCCGCAGCGCGGACAGGGCGTCCGGCCGGCCGCCGTCCCAGGCGCGGCCCAGCTCCTCGTTGAAATGCTGGAACCCCTCGTCCGCCAGCGCCGCGATCAGCGCATTGCGATCGGCGAAATGGCGATAGGGCGCGGCCCCGGTCACGCCGACCCTCTTCGCCGCTTCCGCCAAAGTGAAGCCGGCCGGCCCGCGCTCGGAGATCAGCGCCCGCGCCGCCGCCAGCAAGGCCTGACGAAGCCGGCCATGATGATAGCTCCGCCCCTTGTCGCCGCGCCATCCGCAAAAATGATTTTCGGCGGACATTCCCGCTCCCCAATTCGCAAAAAGACTCTGTCGCACGCGCCCGCCATTAAGCGCGGAGGGCCCTTCCGTTTCAACATTTTCCGGCGCGCCGCGCGCGTTGGTCGATGAAATTAGAACCTCTCTAAACAAACCGCTTCTCCTTGCGGCGCGCGCCGGCCCGACGCAAGGTCGGGTCGCTGGGGGCTTGTTGGCGCCATGAATTTGGCGCCCGCCCGCGCGACAAGGGAACAAACCGGCGGCTGCCTAAACGCCAGTCATCATGTGGTCCGATTACACAAAAGGCGGGCATGCATAAAAAATATTCAAAAAATGGCGGATTGCTAGATGTTCATGCTGCGCTGCCCGCCATTTGGAATTGTTCCGAACTGTCGTGAAATTTACAATTCATTAAATCTTCACAGATGAGGCTGAACCATGACGGACAGCTGATTCGCAGTCGAAGAGCCTTATCGCAAAGCTAGGGGGCCGACCGATGACATCCGCCATCAAAGTTGAAATCGTCTCCATCTGCGCCGCCTTCGCCTTCATGACCGCGGTGCTCGCCGCCGTCTGGTGACGGCTGGTCCGACACGGTTTCCCGCCGATCGGTCGCCGCGCCAAATCCGGAAACGCGACTGCAAAGCGCGTCTCTCCTCCCCGCCGAGCGCCACGTCCCGGACCTGCGACGATCCATGAGCCTTCCGCGACCCGGTCAGTCGCGGAAGGCTCTTTCATGTCAGGGACTGGATCGGGGAAATTGACCGCCGAAAACCTACAGCGTGTTCGCTGACGCGGCCCTTCGGGTCGAGCGAAGTGGATGCCGGTTCGCGTGAAGAACCCT
>NZ_JAYSBG010000466.1:0-2300 GCF_041915505.1 Rhodoblastus sp.
CGGGCGACCACTTCCGGCTGCTCGTGGATTTCCTTGGCCATGAAATGACGGTAATTGCCCTTGTCGACCAGAAAGGCCGAGGCTTGCGTCTTCAATTTCGGGCGCTCGACCGGCTCATTGGCCTCGTTGCGGAATTCGGCCGAGCCGCGCCGCAGGATCACCCAGTCGCCGTCTTCGAGATAAGTGATGGTGTCGGTGAAGGCGGCCAAAGCCAAGGCGTCCGAGCCGAGATACATCTCCCCGCCCTCGCCATAGCCAACCGCCAGAGGCGCGCCGCGCCGCGCGCCGATCAGCAGATTTTCCTCGCCCTCGAACAGGAAGGCGAGCGCGAAGGCGCCCTTGAGACGCGGCAGGCTGGCGGCCACCGCCTGTTCCGGCGAAAGCCCGCGCCTGATCTGCTCCGTCACCAGATGCGCCACCGCTTCGGTGTCGGTCTGCGACACGAATTCATGGCCAAGCGCGATCAGTTCGTCGCGCAATTCGCGGAAATTCTCGATAATGCCGTTATGGACCACCGCGAGCTTGTCGGTGGCGTGGGGATGGGCGTTGTTTTCGGTGGGCCGGCCGTGGGTCGCCCAGCGGGTATGGCCGATGCCGACCGAGCCGTGCAGCGGCTTTTCGTGCAGCAAAGCTTCGAGATTGCGCAGCTTGCCTTCCGCGCGGCGCCGTTGCAGCCGCCCGTCTTCCAGAGTGGCGATGCCGGCGGAATCATAACCGCGATATTCGAGCCGCTTCAGGGCGTCGATCAAGGCTCCGGCGACCGGGCCCTGACCGAGAATGCCGACAATGCCGCACATATGGCTATGATCTCCTGTTGCGCACAAATTAGAAAAGGCCGGGTTCAAGCCCGGGCGCAAGTCAAATTGGGCGACATTTTAGAAATATGCTTTCGTATTAAGCTTTCCGGGCGCCCGCCTATTTGGCCGCCTTGAGCGCCGCCATCTTCCGGCGGAAGCCCTCGGCCCAGCCCGGAATGACCGCCTGGCGTCCGCGCGCCACGGCGAGGGAGTCCGGCGCGACATTCTCCGTCACCACCGAGCCCGAGCCGACAAAGGCGCGATCGCCGATCTCGACCGGCGCCACCAGAGCCGAATTGGAGCCGATGAAGGCGTCGGCGCCGACATGGGTGCGGTATTTGAGGAAGCCGTCGTAATTGCAGGTGATGACCCCGGCGCCGATATTCGAGCGCGCTCCGATGCTGGCGTCGCCGATATAGGTCAGATGGTTGACCTTGGCGCCTTCGCCAATATCGGCCTGCTTGATCTCGACGAAATTGCCGACCCGCGCCTTGTCCGCCAGTTTCGCGCCGGGCCGCAGGCGGGCGTAGGGCCCGATCGAGACATTTTTCGCCAGCGTCGCGCCTTCGAGATGCGAAAAGGCGTGGATCACGCAGCCGTCGCCCACCTTCACGCCCGGACCGAACACGACATGGGGCTCGACCGTCACATCGGCGCCGAGAACCGTGTCATGGCTGAAGAACACCGTCTCCGGCGCGATCAAGGTCGCGCCGCCGAGCATGGCGGCGAGCCGCAGGCGGCGCTGGATCTCGGCCTCGGCGACCGCGAGCTGGGCGCGGTCGTTGACCCCCAGCACCTCTTGCGCGGAAGCCTCGACCAGGGCGCAGGCGGCGCCATCGGCGCGCGCCACGGCCACGGCGTCGGGCAGATAATATTCCTTCTGCGCATTGGCGTTGTCGATGCGCTCCAGCCAGCCGAGCGCGCGGCGGCCGTCGAGCGCCATCAGACCCGCATTGCAGGATCGCACCGTCAATTCAGCCGCGCTGGCGTCCTTGTGCTCGCGAATCGCCACCAGGGCGCCGGCTTCGTCCGTCAGCAGGCGGCCATAGCCGGCTGGATCCTCCGGCTCGAAGCCCAATGCGACAACGCCCGCGCCCTCGGCCAGTTTGGCCCGCAATTGCGCAAAGGTTTCGGGTCGAACCAGCGGCGTATCGGCGAACAGCACCAGCAGGTCGTCGTAACCCGCCGCAATGGCCTCGCGCGCCGCAAGAACGGCATGGGCGGTGCCGAGCCGCTCGGCCTGCGTGAAAATCCCGGCCTCGGACGCCGTGGCGCGCGCTTCCGCGGCGACATCTTCGCGGCCGGGGCCGACCACCACGGCGACCGCATCCGCCCCGGCGCGGCCGACCGCGTCGAGGACATGGGCGAGCATGGAACGTCCGGCGACCTTGTGCAGAACCTTGGGAAGGGTGGAGCGCATGCGCTTGCCCTCGCCGGCGGCGAGAACGATGGCGAGGCAGCGGCGCGGCGCCGCACTGCGGTCCGATGGCGTCGTCATGAGAC
>NZ_JAYSBG010000467.1:0-2290 GCF_041915505.1 Rhodoblastus sp.
ACCGGCGTCGCCTTGACCATTGTCGGGCTCGACGAGCGCGAGGCGGAAGCCGCGCTCGATGCGGGCTTCGCGGAGATCCGCCGGCTGGAGCGCATCGCCGGCCTTTCGACGCCGGGCAGCGACATCTGCCGCCTCAATGCCGAGGGGCGGCTGGAGCGGCCCGACCCGGCCTTGCTCGACATGCTTAGGGTCGCGGATGACATGCACCGCGCCAGCGACGGCGCCTTCGACGTGACCGTGCAGCCTCTATGGATTTTCTACGATTCCTACGCCAAACGCGGCGCATGGCCGACCGAGGAGGAGGCCGCGCCAGCGCGCGCCTTGATCGGCCAGCAGCGCATCTGTCACGATGAAGCGGCGATTTCTTTTGAGACGCCCGGCATGGGCATCACGCTGAACAGTCTGACCCATGGCTATGCGGCCGACAGCGTGGCCAAGCTTTTGGCGGAGCGCGGCGTCAAACAGGCTTTCGTCGATACGGGCGAGATGGAATCGCTCGGCCATGCCGCCAATGATCGCGAATGGACCGCGGCGGTGCGCCATCCCCGCCAGCGCGACGCCATGCTCGGCACGGCGCCGGTCAGCGGCTGCATGGCGACGGCGGGCGATTACGCCTATACATGGTCGGAGGATTTCTCGCGCCACCACATTCTCGACCCGCGCACGGGCTATTCGCCGGCGTCCTTCGCTTGCGTGACGGTGATCGCGCCGACGGCGGTGGTGGCTGATGCGTTGTCGACCACGGTTTCGGTGGTCGGCCCGGACGAGGGCGCGAAATTGTTGAAACGTTTCGACGCCGAAGCCTATGGCGTAACCAAGGCCGGCAAAGTCTGGGTGACGCCGGGATTCCCGCGCAAAAATCTGGCGTGAGCGCCGCAGCCCCTTCTCCCCTTGCGGGAGAAGGTGGCTCGCCGAAGGCGAGATGGATGAGGGGGCGCCGTGACGGACCCCTCATCCGGCGCTGACGCGCCACCTTCTCCCGCCATAGGGCGTCCGCGAGGACGGCCGTTCTTCCGAACGGCCTAAGGGGAGAAGGGAAGCCCGTCGCGATGGATCGATCGCTACGGTTTGGGGACAAACGCTCCCGGCGGGATCATGCCCTGCACATAAGCGAGATAAAGCGCGTCGAGCTGCGCCCACAGCACATTGCATTTGAACTGCACCGCCTTCACGCAGGCGTCCTGTTCGGCCCGCGTCTTGGCGTGGGTCTTCACATAGTCCAATGCGAAATCGGCGTCGCGCGGCGCCTGCGACAGGCGGCGCTTGAAATAGGCCATCACATCGTCGCTGACGAAGCTGTAATTCTCCAGCATGCCGGAAATGCGCTCGCGATGAATCTTCGGCGCGAATAATTCGGTCAGCGAGGAGGCGACGGCGACGACCAGCGGCTGCTCGGTCACATAGCGCACATAGGCCTCGACGGCGAAGCGCGTGGCGGGCAGGGCGCCGTCCTTCGCGATGACATAGGAGCGGTCCAGCCCAAGCCCGTCGGTCAGGACCAGCCAACGCTCGATGCCGCCTTCTTCTTCCTCCAGGCCGTCATGGTCGTGCATGCGATGGATCCATTCGCGGCGCAGCGCGCGGTCATCGGTGCGGGCCATCAGCGCCGCGTCCTTGCGCGGCACGGCGTCCTGGTAGCAATAGCGGTTCAGCGCCCAGGCCTGGACCTGGCCCTTGTTCATCTGCCCGCCATGCAGCATTTTGTGGAAAATATGCTTGTCGTGGTACCGCTCGGCGCCAACGGCGCGGATGGCGGCTTCGAATTCTTCCGGCGTCAGAAGGTCGGTTGGCGCGGAGACCTTTTCGGCCAAAGCGGCGCTGCCCATTTGTTCGCTCCCATTGTTGTTCTTGCGTCCATAGGGCGTCGAAAGACGCCCGTCTCGACGGGCTAAGGGGTGTCAAAGACGCCCGTCTTTCGACGGGCTATGACGCGCCTTCCGAATTACCATTCCCCGGCTCTTCGATCACGTGATAAATTGCCGCGGAAGCCCTTAGTTTTGTAAGAATTTCGTCACGCGCGCCACGCGGTTCCGCGATCGACAGCCGGCCCCGGATGCGCGCCGGCGCGTGGTCGAGAAAAATGACTTCGTCGGCCAGCAGCAAGGCGTCGTCGAGGTCATGGGTGGCGATCAGCGCGGTGATCTTTTGCGCGTCGATACGGCTCGCCAGCAGCGCGCGCAGGCGCAGATGCAGCGCGCGGTCGAGCGAGGCGAAGGGCTCGTCCAGCAGCACGAGCTGCGGCGCGATGGCGAAGGCCCGCGCGAGCGCCACACGCCGCGCGAGGCCGAGC
>NZ_JAYSBG010000468.1:0-2278 GCF_041915505.1 Rhodoblastus sp.
TAACGCAATTCGATCTTAGCCGAGAGGCGCGATTGACCTCAGGCGGCGCTGCGGGCAGAGTCATGCTCTCGCGCAGCCCGCGCGGATGCCGTGACGAGATGAGAAGACCGTTTGTAGTGCTTGCCGCTTCACTCTGCCTGGGACTGGCTCTGCCGCTGGTCTTTCCGGGCAAGCAGGCTGCGCGCCGCTTTCAGGTCGCCAGTGAGGACGTCTGCCGCGGCGCCGCCAGCCTGCCCGCGAAAATCGGCGCCCTGCCGCAATTCTTCAAGGCGATCCGCGAAGAGGGCCGCGTCCGGATCGTCGCCATCGGCTCGTCTTCGACCGAAGGCATCGGCGCCAGTTCGCCGTCGGCGAATTATCCGTCGCAATTGCGCGACATGCTCGAACAGGCCTTGCCGGCCGAATCGGTCGAGGTGGTCAATCTGGGCATCGGCGGCGAAAGGGCCGCGCAGACGGTCGAACGCATCCGCACGGAAATCCCCCGGCTCGGCGCCGACCTCGTGCTGTGGCAGGTGGGCACCAATGACGGGATCGGCGGCGTTCCGCCCGCGCAATATGCGGCTACGCTCCGCGACGCCTTGCGCTTCCTGAAGCAGGGAGAAGCCGACGTCCTGCTGATCGGCATGCAATGGTCGCGCAAGCTGGCGGCCAATCCGAATTATCTGGCGATTCGCGACGTAACGGCCCGGGTGGCCCGTGAAGAAGGCGTCACGCTGGTGTCCCGCTACGAGGCGATGCGGCAATTGGGCGATGCGACCGGGCGCGAGGATTTCACCGGCCCGGACCATCTGCACATGAACGACAAAGGCTATCGTTGCCTCGCCGAACAGATCGCCGCCACCCTTTCGCACGGCGTGGATTCAAAGGTGGCGGGCCGGCTCTGAGGCCGCTCAGCTCTTCTTGCAGGTGCTCATGAACTGCTTGCGCGGCTTGCCGTGCAGGTTCTGGCTGTCGGCCTGTTTCGAACATTCCAGCGATTTCGCCGAACGCGGCTTGGCGGGGGCCTTGGCGGCGGGAGCGGCTGGCGCGGCGGCGGGGGCAGCGGCGGCCGGAGCAGCCGGGGCGGCGGGATCGGCATAAGCGGCGCCGGAAAAAGCGAGGAACGACGCGAGAAGGATGGATTGGGTCAGTTTCATGGAGTCCTCCGGCGCCTCGTCGGGCGCAGTGCATTGGCGCGTTCGCGGCGCGCCTGGCGATGCTAGCTCTCCTCTCAGGCGCCGTATTCTCCGTAATAGCCCGGAGTAAGGTCCATGCTCAGGCGCCGGCTTTCCGGATCAGGAAGAGCAGCGCCTCGCCCGCGCGGTCCTGCCGCTCGAGAATATCGCCCGTCTCGCGCACGAGATTGGGCACGTCGATTGCGCTGAGCGGATCGGTGCAGGCGATTTCGATGCATTCGCCCGGCGCGAGCCCGGCCAGAACCTTGCGCGTCTTCAGGACGGGCAGCGGGCATTTCAGTCCGCGCAGGTCGAGCGTTTTCACGGGGCGCGCCTCAACAGTTCTTCGGCCAATGCGAGATCGTCGGGCGTGTTGACGTTGAAAAACGGGTCGCGCGGCGCGGTCGGCCATTCGACGACCGAAAGATCGTGGTCGCGCTGGAACTGGCCCACGCCGCGCAGGTCCTGTTCCAGCAAGGCGCGGCGAAGCGCCTCGCGCAGCGTCAGCGGCCACAGCGCGATGACGGGATGAACGCGTCCGCCCGAGGACGCGCAGGCGAGCCCCGAACGGCTTTCGCGCGCCGCGGTCAGCAGGCGCTCCGCCAGATCATCCGGCAAGAAAGGGCAGTCGCAGGGCAGGCTGAGCACGAATTCGACCTGCGGGCAATAAGCGGCGGCAAATTCGAGGCCGCCGAGCACGCCGGCGAGCGGGCCCAGCCGGCCGGGCGCGGCGTCCGGCGCGACCGGGAGGCCGAGATCGGCGAAAGGCGCGGCGGTTTCCGGCGCCGAATCGTGCAGGTTCAGCGCCACCGCGCCGCATTGCGCGCGCGCGGTGTCCGTGATGCGGTCGATCAGCCGTTGTCCAGACAGCGTCAGCAGCGGTTTGGCGCGGCCTTCCATGCGACTGGCGAGCCCGCCCGCGAGGATCAGGCCCAGGACATTTCCGCACGGCTCAGTCATGTCGTTCGACGCAGGCCGATTGCATTGGCTGGAAATTACGTATAAAGATATGTTTATATCCTTCTGGACCGATCATGGCCTCAAGCCCCGCCCGCCTTCACGACGCACTGGCCTGTCTCGCCGCCATAGGCGAGGAATCGCGCCTGCGTCTCTATGCGCTTTTA
>NZ_JAYSBG010000469.1:0-2248 GCF_041915505.1 Rhodoblastus sp.
GAGCCAGGGCGACGTCTCGTGCCGGGGCCATTGGATCGCCAGCGGCTATTTCCGCATGCCGGAGACCGAGATCCCGGCCGACGCCTGGTTTCCCACCGGCGATGTAGGGGTGATCGACGAAAACGGCTATCTTCTGCTGACCGACCGCAGCAAGGATCTGATCAAATCCGGCGGCGAATGGATCAGCTCCATCGCGCTGGAGAATATCGCCGTGGGCCACCCCGATGTGGCGGAGGCCGCCGCCATCGCGGCGCCGGACCCGAAATGGGGCGAACGGCCGCTGCTGGTCGTCGTGCCGCGCGAGGGACGCGAGCCGCAGCCTGAGGACGTGCGGAATTTCTTCGTCGGCAAGGTCGCGAAATACGCCATTCCCGAGCGCGTCATCGTCGCCGGGGAGCTGCCGCATGGCGCGACCGGGAAAATCCTCAAGTCGGAGCTGCGCCGGCTTTATGCGCCGCGCGACTAGTCTATATGGCGAAGCCGTCTAGCGGCCTCCGACGCTGCAAGCCGTTCTTCGGAACAGCGCGTCGGAGGCCTCAATTTGCGAGAATCGACGCTTTTCCAGAATCAGCCGGCAGCCATGCCGCCATCGACGGTATAGAGTCCGCCGGAACAGAAAGCGCTTTCGTCGCTCGACAGGAACAAAGCGAGACGCGCGACTTCCTCCGGCGCGCCATAGCGGCCCGCCGGGATCATCGCATTGAAGGCGTTTTTCGCTTCAGCGGCGGCGCCGGGCGCCGCGCCCTCTTCGATCGAGCGCATCATGCGCGTCTCGATGGGCGAGGGGTGGATTGTATTGACCCGAACGCCATATCGCGCGTTTTCCAGCACGGCGCAGCGCATCAGCCCGACGACGGCATGTTTGCTGGCAGTATAGGCGGACAGGCCGGCGAAACCGCGCAGTCCCGCGATGGACGACGTGATGACGATGCTGCCGCCGCCGCCGCGTTGCATAACCGGAATCGTGTGACGCAAACTAAGCCAGACGCCGCGCACATTGACCGCGATGACCTTGTCGAAAGCATTGTCCGGATAGTCGACGATCGGAAGGATGCGCCCCTCCGTCCCCGCATTGCTGAACAAGGCGTCGATCCTGCCGAAGCGTTTCTCCGTCGCCTTGACATAAGCTTCGACATCGGCCGCTTCCGCGACATCGGCCACGGCGACGGCCGCCTGCTCGGCGCCGATGGATGCGGCGAGCGCGGCCAGACCGGCTTCGTCCCGATCCACCAGCATGAGCTTCGCGCCCTCGGCCGCGAAACGACGGGCCGCGGCCTGGCCAATGCCTCCGGCGGCGCCGGTGATGATCACGACTTTATTTGCAAGACGCCCCATTATTTCCTCCTGTTTCCCTTCGTCGGCGCATGAAGCCGACCGCCGCCGTCCGCCGGAGCGGAGGCGTGTTTTCTCGTTGTGGGATGATTGCCGAGCCCTGTTCCGGGCCTGCCGGACCGGCTCTATTGAGCCGTGAAGCCGCCGTCGATGACGAGTTCGGCGCCGGTCATGAATTTGGATTCGTCGCTGGCCAAATAAAGAATGCCCGCCGCAATGTCGTGGGGCTCGCCGAGATGGCCGACAGGATGCAATTTGCCGGTGGCCTCGCGTCCGGCGGCCACATCGCCGAAATTGCTGAGATAACCCTCGACCATCGGCGTCCAGATGAATCCCGGATGGACCGAATTCACGCGGATATTATAGCCGGCCTTGGCGCAATGGAGCGCGGCGGATTTGGTGAGCAGGCGGACGCCGCCTTTGCTCGCGTTATAGGCCGCGAGATTGGGGTCGCCGACGAGCCCCTCGATCGACGAGAGATTGACGATCGAGCCGCCCGTCGCCTTCATCGCCGGAATGGCGTGCTTGACGCCGAGAAAGACCGCGTCGAGATTGACGGCCATCAGCTTGCGCCAGTCCTCCAGCGAGGTGTCCTCGACATTGCCGGGAAAAGCCACGCCCGCATTATTGACCAGAATGTGCAGGCCGCCGAAGCTTTTCGTCGCCGTTGCGACAATTTCGGTCCAAGCCGCTTCATCCGTCACATTCTGCTTGACGAACAACGCCGCGCCGCCGGCCGCCGCGATCCGCGCGGCGACGTCGTGACCACCCTTTTCATCGAGATCCGTCACGATGACCTTGGCGCCTTCGCGCGCCAGCAGGATCGCGGTTTCTGCTCCGATTCCTTTCGCCGCGCCCGTGACGATGGCGACCTTTCCCAAAACGCGATTCATCCGTTCCTCCCAATCAGCCGCCT
>NZ_JAYSBG010000470.1:0-2241 GCF_041915505.1 Rhodoblastus sp.
ACCGGGCGCTCGGAATTTCCGTCGCCACCATGCGGAAGATGTTCTGGTCGAGATCCTCGACCTTCAGGCGTTTGGCGCGGTAGCGCGCGGCCCAGGGCCGCAGGTCGATCTCGAACCAGCCTTTCTGATCCTGGACGGCGCGGGCGAGCGCGGTCCTGATTTCCGGTTTCACGCAATCGACATGGATATGGAGCTGGTCCTGGCTGCGGCCCGGGCGTGAATTGATCGCCATGCCGAGGTCGTTCCAGGCGAGCGGCCGCCCGGCGGCCTGCGCGACCCAGGCGCGCTGGCCCCAGGCGTCGGCCCAATAGTTCGGCGCGTTCGGCCGCAGCAGGCTCGGACTTTCGACGCCGGCGACCCGATCCAGCGGAGTGACGATGATATGGGTGGCGTCATCCGGCGCGCGCAAAGTGGCCACGCCCTTGTCGTGGTCCACCGCGAGGCAGGGCAAGGCGACGCCGGTGACGCGGCTGAGCGGGGCGCAGACATTGTGCACGATGCGCCAAAGCCCGTCGCGGCCGAGGAACGCGCCTTCGAAGGACGCGGCCGGCTGGCTGGAGCCGAGGATCGCGCAGGCCAAAGCCAGCGAACCGACAAGAGAGGCGGGCGCGCGGGTCAAAGGCGCGCCGGGGAGAGAGCGTTCACAACGCGAGATGTAGTCATTTTGCCAGCCAACCGCAATTGGGCGGCGGTCGCATCGCCCAGTCCTACGATCGGCGCTGCTCGTAGCGGATCAATGTATCGGGAAATCTGGAGCGGGCGATGAGAATCGAACTCACGACATACAGCTTGGGAAGCTGTCGTTCTGCCACTGAACTACGCCCGCGCGCCTGACTTTCTTAGCCGGATCGCCGCCCGCCTTCAACCGGCGCTGCGAAAATGTTTCGACAGTTTCAGGCCTTGCGCCTGATAATTGGAGCCCATGCCGGCGCCGTAAAGCGCGCGCGGCATTTCCGCCATGCGCTCATAGACCAGCCGGCCCACCGGCTGGCCGTCCTCCAGAATGAAGGGCACGTCATGCGAGCGCACTTCCAGCACCGCGCGCGCCCCGCCTCCGCCCGCTTCCGCCGCGCCGAAGCCCGGATCGAAGAAGCCCGCGTAATGGACGCGGAACTCGCCGACCAAAGGATCGAACGGCGTCATTTCGGCGGCGTGATCCGCCGGAGCGAGCACTTCTTCCTTGGAGGCGAGAATGTAGAATTCGCCGGGATCGAGCACCAGTTCGCCGCCGCCGCTGGCGAAGACCGGCTCCCAATAATCCTCGATGGCGCAGGCGCCCTTCTTGTCGACGTCGATCAACCCGGTATGGCGCTTGGCGCGATAGCCGATCAGCCCGTCGCCAAAGCCCGACAGATCGATCGAGACGGCGACGCCGCCGGCGAAGGACGGATTGTCGGCCGAGACCAGCCTTGAGCGCGCGTGCAGCGCCGCGTGGCCCTCGTCGTCGAGCCGCGCATTGCCGCGCCGGAACCGGATCTGCGACAGCCGCGAACCGCTGCGCGCGAGAATGGGAAAAGTGCGCGGCGAGATTTCCGCGAACAGAGGTCCGTCGTAGCCGGCCTCGATGGTGTCGAAGGCGCGCGCGCGGTCGGCGATGACGCGGGTGAACACGTCGATGCGGCCGGTCGAGCTTTTCGGATTGGCCGAAGCCGCGACATCGGGCGGCAGCGTCAGGCTTTCCATCAGTTCGGCGACATAGACGCAATTGGTTTCCAGCACCGCGCCGGCCGCAAGATCGATCTCATGCAAGGCGTGGCGGGCGATGGCCTCGCCGACGCTGCGCGCGCCCGGCAGGAAGCTCGCGCGCATCCGCCAGGCGCGGCGGCCGAGGCGCAGATCGAGGCTGGCGGGCTGGATCTGGTCCGGCGCCAGCGGCGCGGCGGGACGGATCGCGCCGGCCTGGGCCAGGGCGGCGATCTGATGATCGGCGAATATGCCTTGTTCTTCTGTTTTGGTCGCCGGCGCGGACAACGATTCCCCCAACCCCGAACTGAAACCGCGTCGTGGTCGAAACCCGGCGCGGAGCGCGCGAGCCTAATCCATCTTTCTTTCGCGGCAAAGGCGAAGTTGCCGCGTTGACCCCGCGCGCGGGCGGCGCTACAAGCGAAGAGTGGTCATTTGAGCCGGCCGGCTTGCCGCCACGTTAAACCAATGCGCTAAACAGGCCGGGACTGCCCAAAATCGAGCAGCCGGCCGCCTTTGCTCCCCGAGCACGGGAGCAAAGCGCCGTGAGGAGTTTTT
>NZ_JAYSBG010000471.1:0-2239 GCF_041915505.1 Rhodoblastus sp.
TTGGAGATTCGATAAAAATTTGCACAATAGTAGAAAGAGGAGCGTCAGCATTAATATCGCCTGAAGCTGACCTGTGGATTTTACAATCGATTCATTACGCAATTTTTAAGCATCGCATTTCTCGACCCCCCTCTTTGCGGCCGTCCGTCGAGGCGCGGGCCGCGGCCCCGCCGCAAAGGCTTGTCTGCGCCCGCGCCGCCGCATAAGAGAGGCGGAAAGACGGAAACCGCATCATGACCGACCCAAAACCCGCCGCCTCTCTCGTCAAAGCGCGCCTGCCGCGCGGGCTCGCCGACCGCGGCGCCGATGAAATCGCCGCCATGGACGCCATGCTCGCCGCCATCAAGCGCAATTACGAGCTTTACGGTTTCGAGGCGGTCGAAACGCCGGCGATGGAATATACCGACGCGCTCGGCAAATTCCTGCCGGACCAGGACCGGCCCAATGAAGGCGTGTTCTCGTTCCAGGACGACGACGAGCAATGGCTGTCGCTGCGCTATGACCTGACCGCGCCGCTCGCCCGCCATTTCGCCGAACATTATGAGAGCCTGCCCAAGCCCTATCGCTCCTATCGCGGCGGCACCGTGTTCCGCAACGAGAAGCCGGGCCCGGGCCGCTTCCGCCAATTCCTGCAATTCGACGCCGACACCATCGGCTCGGCCAGCCCGGCCGCCGACGCCGAACTCTGCATGATGGCCGCCGACACCCTTGAAAAGCTCGGAATCGCGCGCGGCGACTATTGCATCAAGGTCAACAACCGCAAGATTCTCGACGGCGTGATGGAGGCGATCGGCCTCGGCGCGGCGGAAGACGCCGGGCGCCGGCTGGTGGTGCTGCGCGCGATCGACAAGCTCGACCGGCTCGGTCCGGAGGGCGTGCGCTTTTTGCTCGGCCCCGGCCGCAAAGACGAATCCGGCGATTTCACCAAAGGCGCCGGGCTCGACGCGGCGGCCATCGACAAGGTTCTGGCCTTCACCGACGCGCGCCGATCCACCAACGCCCAGACGCTCGAGGCGCTGGAAGCCATTGTCTCCAGTTCCGCGCGCGGGCTGGAGGGCGTCGCCGAATTGCGCGTGCTCGACGAACTCGCCAAGGCCGCCGGCTATAATGAGAGTCGCGTCAGCCTCGACCCGTCCGTCGTGCGCGGGCTGGAATATTACACCGGCCCGGTGTTCGAGGCGGATCTCTCGCTGGAAGCCAGGGACGACAAGGGCCAGCCGATCCGGTTCGGCTCGGTCGGCGGCGGCGGCCGCTATGACGGGCTGGTGGCGCGTTTCCGTGGCGAGGACGTTCCCGCCACCGGCTTTTCCATCGGCGTGTCGCGACTCTATGCCGCCCTGAAGGCCATCGACTCGCCGCTGGTCGCGCGCCAGCCCCATAACGGCCCGGTGGTGGTGCTGGTGATGGATCGCGATCGCATCGCCAATTATCAGGCTCTGGTCGGCCGGCTGCGCGACGCCGGAATCCGCGCCGAGCTTTATCTCGGCTCGTCCGGCATGAAGCCGCAGATGAAATATGCCGACCGCCGCAAGAGCCCCTGCGTGGTTATCCAGGGCTCGAACGAGCGCGAGCGCGGCGAGGTCCAGCTCAAGGACCTGATCGAGGGCGCGCAGGCCGCCGCGGCCATCGCCTCCAACGAAGAGTGGAAGGCGGCGCGTCCCGCGCAGATTTCGGTCTCCGAGGACAATATGGTCGCCGCCGTGCGCGAAATTCTGGACCGCCACGGGCTTTAATTCACTGTGCCGGATGATAAGGGGATGCGCGCGCGGCGCGCTTTTGCTAGTCCTGCGTCGCATTTCGGGTTTGGAGCCAATCATGGGCGCGGGCGGTGACGAGACAGGCGAGGCCTTCCTGCGGAAGCTGGAAACCGCGGGCTATGAGCCCTGCGCGCCCGCCATTCTGCAGCCGGCCTCGGTCTTTCTCGCTCTGTCTGGAGAGGATGTGCGCGGCCGCCTGCTGCTCACCTCCGACGCCGTCGGCGGCGACTATTGCCTGCGGCCGGAATTCACCATTCCCCTGTCGCTCGATTATCTCGCCTCGCCGCGCGCCGGCCAACCCGCCGCTTTCTGCTGCGCCGGCCCGGTGTTCCGCCAGCGCTCCAGCGGTTCGCCCGAATTTCCGCAGGTCGGGCTGGAAAGCTTCGGCCGCGCCGACCGTGAGGCCGCCGACGCCGAAGTGCTCGCCCTCGCGCTCGAAGCGGCCGGCCCGGTTCCCGGCGGCTGGCGCATCCGCATCGGCG
>NZ_JAYSBG010000472.1:0-2213 GCF_041915505.1 Rhodoblastus sp.
CTTCGGTGATCGGCCCGGTATATTTGAAGGCGATGGTCCCGTCGCCCCGGATGATGAAGGTTTCCGGCACGCCGGTCAGGCCCCAGTCGATGCCGGTCCGGCCGCTGGAATCCTCGCCGATCGCCGCATAGGGATTGCCGTCGGCGGACAGGAACTTCAGCGCATTGGCCGGGTCGTCCTTGTAATTGACGCCGACCAGCCGCACGCCCATCGCCCGCAAAGCCTCGTTGTCGGCGAGCTTGCGCAGATTGGGATGTTCGATCCGGCACGGCCCGCACCACGAGGCGAAGATGTTCACCACCGTCACGCCGCCCTGGCGCAGATCGGCGTCGGACAGGCCCGGCTTGCCCGAACCCGGCAAGGCCGGAAGATTGAACGCCGGCGCCGGATGACCGATCAGCACCGAAGGCAATACGGACGGGTCGCGGCCGAGAAAGAGGCGCGAGGCGAAAAAGCCCGCCAGCGCCACGAACAGAACCAGCGGAAGCGCCGTCAGCCAGCGCCGGCCGCCGGCGGGGGCCTCGTCGGATGCGCTGCTCATCGGCCGTTCTCCTTCTGCCCGAACCGCGTCAGCTTGCGCTTCAGCGCGCGGTAATCGAGCACGATCCGCACGATCAGGAAGCCCACGACCAGAGCCGCGAAGGCGTAAGCGGCGGCGATATAGAAGCTGTAATCCTTCACTGCGCCGCCTCCGCCGTCAGTTCGGGATCCTCGGCGCTGGCCGCGAGAATGCTCAGCCGGCGCAGGCGGCGGCGCAGGATCTCGTTGCGCACCTCCATCAGATGCAGCGTGAAGAACAGCAAGGTGAAGCCGAGCGCCATGATCAGCAGCGGCCACAGCATGGAGCCGGAAATGGCCGGCCCGCCGAGGCGGAACACGGACGAGGACTGGTGCAGCGTGTTCCACCAGTCGACCGAGAATTTGATGATCGGAATATTGACCAGTCCGACCAGGGTCAGGATGGCGGCGGCGCGCGCCGCCTGCGACGGCTCCTCGATGGTGCGCCACAGGCCGATCAGGCCGAGATAGATCAGGAACAGCACCAGCACCGAGGTCAGCCGCGCGTCCCAGACCCACCAGGTTCCCCACATCGGCTTGCCCCAGAGCGAGCCGGTGACCAGGCAGATCAAGGTGAAGGCGGCGCCAAGCGGGGCGGCGGCCTTCTGCGCGGCGTCGGCAAGCGGATGCCGCCAGACCAGAGTGCCGAGCGCGGCCGAGGCCATCACCATATAACCCATCATGCCGAGCCAGGCCGACGGCACGTGGAGATACATGATCTTGACCGAAGCGCCCTGCTGGTAATCGTCCGGCGCGACGAAAAAGGTCAGGTACAGGCCGGCGGCGAGGCAAAGCGCGGCGCCCCCGGCAAGCCAGGGAATGAGCCGCGCGGCAAGCGCAAGAAAATGCGTCGGATTGGCGTATTTGAGCATCGACCGTCGGTGGTCCCTCGTCAGGCTTGCGCCGCCTGATTAGGCGGCCTTGGCGCCAAATGCAATTGATTGCGGGTGAAATGACGGCGAAGCGCCATCGTTTCGGAGCGTTTTCCGGTCCGACCACGCACGCGCCGTGGTTTTCGTGGCCCCGGAACGTAAGCGCCGGATAACCGGCGACCTATCCCGGGCCGGCATCTTAGCAAGAACGTTAATTGACGCGAAGGGCCCGGCTGTCCTTTATGCATCCGGTGTTTCTTTCGAGGCGCGGCGATCGGCCCGCCGCGCACGCTTACTTGCAGAGAAAGAGTCAATGATGTCGATGCTTGAAACCTATCGCGCTCATGTGGCGGAACGCGCTGCTCTTGGAATTCCGCCACTGCCGCTTTCGGCGAAGCAGACGGAGGCGCTGATCGCGCTGCTGCGCGATCCGCCGTCGGGCGAAGAAGCGTTTCTCGTCGACCTGCTGACCCATCGCGTGCCCGCGGGCGTCGACGACGCCGCCCGGATCAAGGCCGGATTCCTCGACGCCGTGGCCAAGGGCGAAGAGAAGAACGCGCTCGTTTCGCGCAAGCTCGCCACCAAACTGCTCGCCACCATGCTCGGCGGCTTCAACATCAAGCCGTTGATCGAGCTGCTTCCCGATGGGGACGTCGGCGCCGCCGCCGCCGAGGGCCTCAAGAAGACCCTGCTGATGTTCGACTATTTCCATGACGTCAAGGCGCTGGCCGACAAGGGCCAAGGAATCGGCGCTTCCAACGCCCGGGCCGTGCTGCAGTCCTG
>NZ_JAYSBG010000473.1:0-2201 GCF_041915505.1 Rhodoblastus sp.
AGATTGGACGGCGTTCCGCCGAACATGTCGGTCAGCACCACCACACCAGCCCCCGCATCCACCTGTGCGATCGCCTCGATGATGTCCCGGCGGCGGCTCTCCATATCGTCCTCGGGACCAATGGTGATGGTCGCCAATTGCGATTGCGGTCCGCAAACATGCTCCAACGCCGCGCGAAACTCCGTCGCCAGATGGCCATGCGTTACAAGCACTATGCCGATCATCGACACTTACCGTCCTGTCCTATCCCGCGCCGGGCTCCCGCCAACGCCTTGAGGCCCGGGGAAAACCGAACGGTCGGCGTCGCGACCCGGCGCCCCATCTCAAAAGCGCGCGAACAGCCACGAAATCGCCCAATTTCAGACGGGCCATTTTCGTGTTTGCACGCGACTTGGCAAGTGAAATGAGCGGTTTGCATCACTTTGCAGAAAGTTTGTGCACAAAAGCCATAATGGCCGCCACCGATCGCTCCGTTTCCCGCGCGGGCAGCCGAAGCAGGGGCACGTCGCGCAAACCGTGGAAATTTTTGCATAATTCTTCCGGCTCCGGCAGGCGCGGACAATCGGCGTGCTCGCGATCCGTCTCCAGATCGACGATCAGCGCCAAAACCGCGCAATTTTCGTAATCCTGCTCGATCAGCCCAATCCCGCGCCATTCCGCCAGGCCGGAAATGGCCTCGTGGGGGCTCAGCAGCGCCCGGCCGCCGCGAATCCGCACCACCACGCGGTCGTCGCCGACCAGACGCGCAAAATCGCCCCGCCGGCGCCAGGCCTCGACCAGCGCCAGAGCGAGGCTGGACTTGCCCGCGCCCGATCCGCCGCGAATCAGCACGCCACGTTCCCCGATCGCCACGGCATTGGCGCTGACCCTGAACGTCTCCCCGGAAAGTTCGGTCATCCGACGCCTCATTCCGCCGCCGGAAGAAAGACGATAAAGCGCGCGCCGAGCGTCGCGCCCTCCGCATCCGTGCGGTTCTCGGCGCGGATCGTCCCGCCATGGGCGTCGACGATCTGGCGCGAAATGGACAGGCCGAGGCCGGAATTCTGACCGAAGCTCTGGGCGGGGCGGTCGGTGTAGAAACGCTCGAAAATCCGCTCGAGCGCATGGTCGGGAACGCCCGGGCCGTCGTCGTCGATCTGGATTTCGAAGCCGTTGCGCGCCGGCTGCCCCTTGGCCGCCGGCGCCGCCCGCGCGCGGCGCAAGGTCACCCGCACTTCGCCGCCCGGCGGCGAGAAGGTGCGGGCGTTGTCGAACAGATTGTTGAACACCTGGCCGAGGCGAGAATCATGGCCCAGGATCAGCCACGGTCCCGGCTGCGCGCCCGAAGCGACGGTCAGGCGCAGCTTGACGCGGTCGTCGCGGTCGACCTGATTGGCGACATCGACCAGCGCGCGCAGCAATTGATTGATGTCGACGGGATCGCGATCGCCGCGCGCCAGTTCCGCGTCGAGCCGCGAGGCGTCGGAAATATCGGAAATCAGCCGGTCGAGCCGGCGCACGTCGTGGTGGATCACGTCGAGCAGCCTGCCGCGCGACTCGTCGGTGCGCGCGATCGGCAAGGTCTCGACCGCGCTGCGCAACGAGGTCAGCGGATTCTTCAGCTCATGCGCCACATCGGCCGCGAAACGCTCGATCGCCTCGATCCGGTTGAACAAGGCGCGGGTCATGTCGCGCAAGGCGCCGGAGAGATGGCCGATCTCGTCGTTGCGGCCGGTGAAATCGGGAATTTCCTGCCGCGATTTCACGCCCCGGCGCACGCGGTCGGCGGCTTCGGCCAGCTTGCGCATCGGCTCGGCGATGGTGCCGGCAAGCGCGGCGGACAGCAGGAACATGATGGCGGCGGCGACCAGGAAGATGCGGATCAAAGCCCGGCGTTCGCCGGCTATGGCCTCGTCGATGTCGCTGCCCTGGGTCGAGAGCAGCAGCGCGCCGCGCACGGTGCGGAAACGCTGGATCGGCGCGCCGACCGTCACCACCGTCTCGCCGCGCGCATTGACGCGCACGAAGGATTGCTCATGGCCGTCCAGCGCCCCCGAGACTTCGGGATAAGTGCGGCCGTTGGCGACCCCGATCTCCTCATAGAGCGGCAGCTTTTCGGAATTGAACCGGCCGCTCGCCAGATCGCGCAGCCATTCGAGCCAGCGCGGGCCCTCCTCCTGGCCGGGCGGCGGCAATTCGTTACGCAAAATGTTCGAGCGCGC
>NZ_JAYSBG010000474.1:0-2201 GCF_041915505.1 Rhodoblastus sp.
GCCCGGTTATGCCCGCGTCCGGTGGAGGCCGGCCCATGCGGGAGATGCAGAAAAACAGCGCTCCAGCTTTTTCAAGCCGGAGCGCGGAATGAACGGTTGCTTTATAACGGCGACACCGTTGCGTCAACCATTTTCAAGCAATTGTTACGCTCGGCCTTACTTGCCGAGGATCGAGTCGATTTCGGCGGTCACGGCGTCGATCTGCGCCATGCCGTCGACCGTGCGCAACTCGCCGACGGAGCGGTAATAATCCGACACCGGCGCGGTCAGCTCGTGATATTGCGCCAAGCGCTTCTTGAAGCTTTCCGGATTGTCGTCGGCGCGGACCGCGCCGCCCGCCGCGACCGTTTCCTTGGCGCGATTCTCGATGCGCGACAGCAGAATCTGGTCGTCGACGACCAGTTCGATCACCGCATCAAGCTCCTTGTGGTGCCGCTTGAGCATGGCGTCGAGCGCTTTGGCCTGGGCGACCGTGCGTGGAAATCCGTCGAGGATGAAGCCCTTGACGCAATCCGGCTCTTCGATCCGAGCCTCGATGATGCCGACGACGATCTCGTCGGAAACCAATCCGCCCGATTCCATCACCGCCTTGGCCTGCAGACCGATGGGGGTGCCCGCCTTGACCGCCGCGCGGAGCATGTCGCCGGTGGAAAGCTGCGGGATGCCATATTTCTGTTCCAGGCGCGCCGATTGGGTGCCTTTGCCGGCTCCCGGCGGTCCGAGCAGAATCAGCCTCATTTCTTCTTCCCCCTGAGTTTGGCCTTTTTGACCAGCCCCTCATATTGCTGGGCCTGCAGATGGCCATGAATTTGCGCAACGGTGTCCATGGTGACGCTGACGACGATCAACAGGGACGTTCCGCCGAAATAGAACGGAAGCGCAAATTGGGAAATGAGCATTTCGGGTAGGAGGCAGATGATCGCCAGATAGGCGGCGCCCAGAACCGTGATTCGAGTCAGGACGTAATCAATATATTGCGCGGTGCGTTCGCCGGGGCGCACGCCCGGAATGAAGCCGCCGTGCTTCTTGAGATTTTCGGCTGTCTCGACCGGATCGAACACGATCGCGGTATAGAAGAAGGCGAAAAACACGATCAGCGCCGCATAGAGCGCGATATAGGCCGGGCGGCCATGGCCGAGATAGGTCGCCAGGAAGCCGAGCACGCCCCCTGCCCCGCCATTCTGCGAGAAATTGGCGATGGTGGTCGGCAGCAGCAGCAGCGACGACGCGAAAATCGGTGGAATCACGCCCGATGTGTTCAGCTTGAGCGGCAGGAACGAGGTCTGGCCCTCATAAATGCGGTTGCCCTGCTGGCGCTTGGGATAGGTGATCAGCAGACGGCGCTGGGCGCGCTCCATGAAGACGATGAAGGCGATCACGCCGAAGGACATCACGATCAGGCCGAGCAGGACGAGCGGCGAAATCGCGCCCTGGCGCGACAGCTCCAGCGTATTGGCGACGGCCGAGGGGAAGGCCGCGACAATGCCGGCGAAAATGATGAGCGACGAGCCGTTGCCGATGCCGCGCGAAGTGATCTGCTCACCCAGCCACATCAGGAACAAAGTGCCGCCCATCAGGGTCAGGACGGTCGAGAGGCGGAAGAACCAGCCGGGATCCGTGACCACATTCGGCTGACCCTCAAGGCCGACCGCAATGCCATAGGCCTGGAAGGCGGCGATCACCACGGTGAGATACCGGGTGTATTGGTTCATGACCTTGCGGCCCTGCTCGCCTTCCTTCTTGAGCTGTTCGAGCGCGGGAATCACCGAGCTCATCAGCTGGACGATGATCGAGGCCGAGATATAGGGCATGATGTTCAGGGCGAAAATGGCCATGCGCTGCACGGCGCCGCCCGCGAACATGTTGAACAGCTCCAGCACGCCCTGCTGCTTGCCGTGGAAATTGGCGGCGAAGGCGGCGGGATCGATGCCCGGCAGCGGGATATAGGTGCCGAGACGATAGACGATCAGCGCCCCGAGGGTGAACCAGATCCGCTTCTTGAGTTCCTCGGCCTTGCCGAAGGAGGCGAAATTGATGTTAGCCGCAAGCTGTTCGGCTGCCGAGGCCATGTCTACGCTCCAGAATGCGCGGGCGCCGCGCGTGGGAGGTCAAAAAAACGGGGCGGAGACTTGTTGGTCCGCCGCCCCGAATTAATCATTCGCAACGGCAAAATCACGTCCTTTCGACGTTTTGCCGCGAAT
>NZ_JAYSBG010000475.1:0-2197 GCF_041915505.1 Rhodoblastus sp.
GGCCGACGGCGTCGAACAGCAGGCGCTCGAAATTGGATGACACCTGAATGTCCATCGAGGGCGATTGCGTCGCGTGGACGCCACGCACTTCGTAGCGGCCGGTCTCCAGCGCGCGGGCGAGAATGTCGTTGGAATTGGTGGCGACCACCAGCTTCTCGACCGGCAGGCCCATTTGCTTGGCCATATGGCCGGCGAGAATATCGCCGAAATTGCCGGTCGGCACGGTGAAGGAGATTTTGCGGTCCGGGCCGCCGAGAACGGCGGCGGCGGTGAAATAATAGACCATCTGGGCGACGACGCGGGCGAAATTGATCGAATTGACGCCGGATAGGCCCAGTTCCTCGCGGAGCGGCTGGTTGCGGAAGAAGCGTTTCAGGATCGCCTGTGCGTCGTCGAACGTGCCTTCGAGCGCGATGGCGTGGATATTGTCGGCGGCCACCGTGGTCATCTGGCGGCGCTGCACGTCCGAGACGCGGCCATGCGGATAGAGGATGAAGACATCGACCTGATCGAGCCCGCGAAAGGCCTCGATCGCGGCTGCGCCGGTGTCGCCGGAGGTCGCGCCGACAATGGTCGCGCGCTGGCCGCGCGCCTTTAACGCCCGGTCCATCAGCCGGCCGAGCAGCTGCATCGCCACATCCTTGAAGGCGAGCGTCGGGCCGTGGAACAGCTCCAGCACGAACAGATTGTCGTCGATCTGCGCGAGCGGGGTCACCGCCTTGTGGCGGAAAGTTTTATAGGCCGCTTCCAGCATGGCGCGAAATTCGGCGTGGGGGATGGCGCCGTCGAGGAAGGGCGAGATGACCGTCTCGGCCACGTCCACATAAGGCTTGCCGGCGAAACCGCGCAGGGTTTCGGGCGTAAGCTTCGGCATGGCCTCGGGCACATAGAGGCCGCCATCGGGGGCGAGGCCCGCCAGCAGGGCTTCGGTGAAGGAAAGTCTGCGCGCTTCGCCGCGCGTCGAAAGATAAGCCACTTTGTCGTTCCGATGCGTTTGGCGGCCTTTTAGCGCCTCCTGCCGCCAATGTCATGTGCGCGGGATTTGATGTCCTGCGCCGCGCGCTGGCGGAAGCCGACCGGCGTTTCGCCGGTAAGCGCGTAAAACGCCTTGGCGAAGGCGCTCATTGAAAGATAGCCCGCTGCGGCGGCGGCTTCCGTCACCCGGCTGCCGCTTTCCAGCAGGTCCATCGCCAGCAGCATCCGGGCTTGAACCAGCCAGTCGCGCCAGACCATGCCGGTTTCCTCGCGGAACCGCCTGCGAAAGCTCCGTTCCGACAGCGCGGCGGCGGCGATCGCGCGCTCATAGGTCGCCGCCCCGGGGTCGGCGACGGCGTAATCCATGGCGCGGGCGATGGCGGCATCGGCGCTGCCGGGCAGGAACAAGGGCAGCTCCATTTCCAACCATTCGCGCAGCATCAGGCCCAGTGTGCGGAAGAAGCTGGCTGCGAGCGGGTCGGAATCGCTTGCGCCAAGCGGCCAGCGCCGCGCGTGGAGCAGCATTTCGCGCATCAGCGGCGTCGTGGCGATGATCCGCGCCCGGCGGCCCTCGTCCTCGACCACGTCCGGCGCGAAATAGAGCGAGGAGCCGTCGGTTCCGATGATCAGCGTGCGGTGGCGGAGGCCGGCGGGAATCCATGCAGCGCGGCCGGAAGGCAGGAAATGCCGGCCGCGTTCGGTTTCGAACAGCAGCGGGCCATCAATGGCGTGGACAAGCTGGTGATAGTCGTGGGCGTGCCAGTCGTAGAACGTGTTGCGGGCGCGGTCGCGAAAGGCGAATCCGGCGCCGCGCGGTCGGTCGAGGCCGTGTGTGGCCAGCACGTCGCGGGTTTCCTTGCCCGTCAGAGTCTTCATGGCCGCATCTCGTCCATTTTTGACCGCCAATCGTTAGCCGGCCACAGCGGATTTGGCTATCCCGAAGCGCCACCGCCGAGGGAGACCTGCCGTGCAAAGCGAACATGACCGCAAGATCGTCGAACAATTCAGCCGCTGGGCGAAGCCCTTCGCGGATTTGCCGCTCCATTCCGAGGGCGACGCCATGGCGCGCACCGTCGCGGCCTGCCGCCTCCAGGCGGATTCGGCGGCGCTCGACGTCGCCTGCGGGCCGGGCATTCTCGCCTGCGCCTTGGCGGAACAGGTCGGCCATGTGACCGGGATCGACTTGACGCCCGCGATGATCGAACAGGCGCGCCTCAGGCAG
>NZ_JAYSBG010000476.1:0-2187 GCF_041915505.1 Rhodoblastus sp.
CGCGCCTAAAGCGAACCGCAAGGGGAAGTCACATGACAAGCGACAGCAAATGTCCGTTCACTGGGGCCCAAGGCAAGACGAACAGCGACTGGTGGCCGAACCAGCCAAACCTCAAGATTCTGCATCAGCATTCGAGCCTGTCGGACCCGATGGGCGAGGCGTTCGACTACGCCAAGGAATTCAAGACCCTCGATCTCGACGCCGTGGTCAAGGATCTCCACGCCCTGATGACGGATTCGCAGGACTGGTGGCCGGCCGATTACGGCCATTACGGCGGTCTGTTCATCCGCATGGCCTGGCATAGCGCCGGCACCTATCGCATCGCCGACGGGCGCGGCGGCGGCGGCGGCGGCCAGCAGCGCTTTGCGCCTCTCAATTCCTGGCCGGACAATGTCAATCTCGACAAGGCGCGCCGCCTGCTGTGGCCGATCAAGCAGAAATATGGCCGCAAGCTGTCCTGGTCCGATCTCATCATCCTCACCGGCAATGTCGCGCTGGAATCCATGGGCTTCAAGACCTTCGGCTTCGGCGGCGGCCGCCCCGACACCTGGGAGCCGGACGAGGACGTCTATTGGGGCCCCGAAAACGTGTGGCTGGGCGACGAGCGCTATAGCGGCGACCGCGACCTCGAAAACCCGCTCGGCGCCGTCCAGATGGGCCTGATCTATGTGAATCCGGAAGGGCCGAACGGCAATCCGGACCCGGTCGCCGCGGCGCGGGACATTCGCGAGACCTTCGCGCGGATGGCGATGGACGACGAGGAGACCGTCGCGCTGATCGCCGGCGGCCACACCTTCGGCAAGACTCATGGCGCCGGCGACGCGGCTCTGGTCGGGCCGGAGCCAGAAGCCGCGCCGATCGAGGCGCAGGGCCTCGGCTGGAAGAGCGGGTTCGGGTCCGGCAAGGCGGGCGACGCCATCACCAGCGGCCTCGAAGTCGTCTGGACCTCGACGCCGACCAAATGGAGCAATAATTTCTTCTGGAATCTGTTCGGCTATGACTGGGAGCTGACCAAGAGCCCGGCCGGCGCCCATCAATGGACCCCGAAACATGGCGCGGGGGCGGGCTCGATCCCGGACCCGTTCGATCCCTCGAAGCGGCGCGCGCCGACCATGCTGACGACGGACCTCTCGCTGCGGTTCGACCCGGCCTATGAAAAGATCTCGCGACGCTTCTACGAAAACCCCGATCAATTCGCCGACGCCTTCGCGCGGGCGTGGTTCAAGCTGACCCATCGCGACATGGGCCCGCGCGCCCGCTATCTCGGCCCGCTCGTTCCGAAGGAAGAGCTGATCTGGCAGGATCCGGTGCCGCCGGTCGATCATCCGCTGGTCAACGCGCAGGATATCGCCGCGCTCAAGGCGAAAATCCTCGCCTCGGGCCTGTCGGTCGCCGAACTGGTCGGGACCGCCTGGGCCTCCGCCTCGACCTTCCGCGGCTCTGACAAGCGCGGCGGCGCTAACGGCGCGCGTATCCGCCTCGCGCCGCAAAAGGATTGGGCGGTCAACGAGCCCGCCCGGCTGGCCAAGGCTCTGCAGGCGCTGGAGAAGGTTCAGGCCGAGTTCAACGCCTCGGCCGCCGGCGGCAAGAAGGTTTCGCTAGCCGATCTGATCGTGCTCGGCGGCGACGCCGCGATCGAGAAGGCCGCCAAAGACGCCGGACTGGACGTGACGGTTCCGTTCGCGCCGGGGCGCACCGACGCCACGGCAGAACAGACCGACGCCCATTCCTTCGCGCCGCTCGAACCCAGAGCCGACGGCTTCCGCAATTATCTCGGCGGCAAGCCGCGCGTGTCGCCGGAGGATTTGCTGATCGACCGGGCGCAATTGCTGACGCTGACGGCGCCGGAGCTGACGGTTCTGATCGGCGGCCTGCGCGTGCTCGGCGCCAATGTCGGGCAATCGCCGCATGGCGTCTTCACCGCCCATCCCGGGACGTTGACGAATGACTTTTTCGTCAATCTGCTCGATATGGGCGCGCAGTGGCGGCCGGCGGCGGGCGCGGAAGGCGTCTATGAGGCGGTGGACCGCAAGACCGGCGCGGTCAAATGGACAGGAACGCGCGTCGATCTGCTGTTCGGCTCGAATTCGCAATTGCGCGCGCTGGCCGAAGTCTATGGCAGCGCCGACGCGAAGGCGAAATTCGTGCAGGACTTCGTCGCGGCCTGGACCAAGGTGACGAATCTGG
>NZ_JAYSBG010000477.1:0-2185 GCF_041915505.1 Rhodoblastus sp.
GGTTCTTGATCTTGGTTTCCTGCAGCGCCGCGATCAGAAAATCCTCCCTGCTCTGGCGCAGCAGGATGGGCGTCGACTCCGTGAGCAAGGGATTGGCCGGCCGGCGGAGCGCCAGGGCGGCGGCGACCGCGTCGGCGCCGTCGAGCAGGATCACGACCAGATGAGGCGGACCAAAGGCCGCGACACAGACCTCGGCGTCCTGGTCGCTCGGAAGATTGGACGGGCCGGCGTCGAGAATCTCGATGCGCACGATCAGATCGAGATCCGGATGGGCCGCCAGCCAGGGCGTGATCGACTCGCGCTCCTTGGCGTCCAGCACCAGGGTGAGCGTCGGCCGCTCCGTCGGATGGTCCTGAAGCGCGACGATCAGCTGACTCAGCGCCTGTTCCCAGCGTCCCTTGAGGCCCAGCACCATGGCGTGGCTCGGGGCATTATGGTCGCTTTTCGTGAAAGCCGGCGCATAGCGCGCCAGTTCGATCCGCAGCCCGTCGCGATCCGGGCACAGGCGATGGTAGCGAACGCCGTGACGCCGCGCGACGCCGTCGAGCGCGGCGTCGAGTTCGGTCGCCAGGTCCTCGCGGTCGATCTGCACGGCGAGCGCCAGCGGCGGACGATTCTCCGCGCGTCCCGCCACCGCGCGCACCCCGAGCATGCCGAGGTTGATGTTCTCCAGATCGTCCGGCCCGACGACGAACAGAGCCGCGGCTTCCGTCAGATTGACGGATTTGAAGGTCGAGACTTGCCTCAAATCGGCTTCGACGACTGTCAGGCCCAGCCCTTCGAGCGTCTCCCGGCGGGCGGTCTTATAAAGGGGCGCGACGGCGACCACCTGGCGCTTCCCCGCGACCAGCGCGTCGAGCGCGCCTTCCGACATCTGAGCGTCGCCGAAGACGACGACATGGTCTTGCGTATGCGGCAGCATCGCCAGCCGCAGCGGCCGCGTCACGCCGCCGAGCAGGATATGGAAGGTCGCGGAGACCGCGACGAGCGGCACAAGGAGCCGCGCCCATTGCAATTGCCAGGGGATTCCCGTGTCGAACGAGGTCGGGAAATGCAGCGTGATGAGCTGGACGGTGCGGAAGAAATTGTTGAGCACGCCCGCCCAGTCGTGCGCCGGAGACTGGATCGACCATCCCCAGAGCCCGAGAATGAGCGCCACGGCGCCGAAGAAGAACTGCAGGAAGGCGCGATTCTTGCCGACATAGGTCGAAAAGCGAAGGGCGAGGCGCGTCACAAGGGCTAGAACATTCATCGTCTCGCCTGGAGTCGGAAACGAACGTCGCGTCAAAATCGGGATTTTGCTCTTGCCCCGACGCCGGGCTTCGAGTCTCCGATCCGCCTCGAAGGCGAACCTTCGTCACAGCTAAACCCAGCTTTCGCACAAACTCAACCGGGCGCGGAGGGCGACCAAGGGTCGCTCCGGAGCTTGCGGACGGCGTCGTTCCCCCTTGCCTGAACTGAGCCGCGCGGGCAAACTCCAGAATTAGCCCTGCCGCCCGGAAAACCGTTCAGAGAACCGGAATTTCATGCGCGAGAGACGTGTTTTCATCAGCTATTCGTCCAAGGATCTGCGCGCGGCGCAGCGCATTTGCGTGGCGCTGGAGCAACGCGATTGCCCATGCTGGATCGCCAGCCGCGACGTCGGCGCCGGCGAGAATTATCAGGAGGCGATCGTGCGCGCGATCGGACAGGCGCGCGTGATGATTCTGGTTTTTTCGGCCAATTCGAATGAATCGAAGGAAATCGCCAAGGAATTGTCGCTGGCGAGCCGGCAGAACCTGGTGGTGATCCCGGCGCGCACCGAAGATGTCGCGCCCTCGGGCGCTTTCGCCTATGAGATCGCGACGCGGCAATGGATCGATCTGTTTCAGGATTGGGACGCCGCGCTCGATGGAATTTCCGCGCGCGTTCGCGCGATCGTCGCCAGCCTCGAACCCGAAACGGAGACGCCGGACAACGGCGAGACGCGGGAATCCGTCGCGCGGCGGACCGAGCCGCCCCCGCCGCCATCGCCCCGCGGGAAATATGCCGCGATCGCGCTGAGTCTCGCCGCTTTGGCCGGGGGCGTCGGCTTTTACGCGTTGAAATCCGACAAGACGGCGAGCGTCTCCCCCGTCCCCGTGGCGCCGTCGCCGGCGGTCGCGCCGTCCCCCGCCGAGCCGCCGCAGGCGCCGCCAGCTGCCCC
>NZ_JAYSBG010000478.1:0-2171 GCF_041915505.1 Rhodoblastus sp.
GAGGAAACCGCCAAGGCGCGCTGGGCCGACGTCCAGAACAATTACCAGCGTCGCGCCGACCTGATCCCCAATCTCGTCGCCACCGTCCAGGGCTACGCCAAGCAGGAAAAGGACGTGCTGACCGCCGTGATCGAGGCGCGCGCCAAGGCGACGCAGGTCCATATCGACGCCTCGCAGCTCACCGATCCCGACAAGCTGAAACAGTTCCAGGACGCCCAGAACCAGCTTTCCGGCGCGCTCGGGCGTCTGCTCGCGGTCAGCGAGAATTATCCCGACCTCAAATCGAACCAGAACTTTCTCGCCTTGCAGTCCCAGCTCGAAGGCACCGAAAACCGGATCACCGTGGCGCGCCGCGATTATATCGCCGCCGTGCGGGATTATAATCTGACCCTGAGAACCTTCCCGAGCATGTTGTGGGCGATGACGGTGTTCCGGGGCAACAAGCCGATGGCCGAATTCACGGCGACCGACGACGCCCAGAAGCCGCCGCAAGTGAAGTTTTGACCGTGACATTCTGATCGAGCGCGGGGCGCGCCATGGGTGAGGCCCTTTTTCGCAACGCGGTCGCCGTCCGCCTCTGGCTGGCGGCGGCCTTGTGCCTTTGCCTCGTTCTCGCGGCCTCGGCGCTGCGCGCGGAAGCGATTACCTTCCCCGAATTGTCGGGACGGGTGGTCGATCAGGCCAATCTTCTCCCGGCCGACGTCAAGCAGAACCTCGAAACCAAACTGGCCGATCTCGAACAGAAATCGGGCATCCAATTCGTCGTCGCCACGGTCAATTCATTGCAGGGCCAGGAGATCGAGCCCTACGCCAATGACCTTTTCCGGCATTGGGCGATCGGCGAGAAGACCAAGAACAATGGCGTGCTGTTGCTGGTCGCGCCCAAGGAAAAGAAGGTCAGGATCGAGGTCGGCTACGGGCTCGAAGGCACGTTGACCGACGCCTTGTCGAAAATCGTCATCGTCAACGCCATAGCGCCGCGTTTCAAGGCGGGCGATTTCGCCGGGGGAATCACCCGCGGCGTCGATGACGTCATCACCATCCTGACCACCGATTCGAGCGAATGGACCAAAAAGCCGCAAGTCCGCGCGGACCAGTCCGATAACGCCTTCGACGTCATCCTGCCCTTCCTGATCGTGGCGCTGGTGATTTTCATCATCTGGCGCAGCCAAAGCGGGGGACGCGGCGGTGGCCGGCGCGGCGGCGGCGGGCCTTTCATCATCCTGCCCGGTCCCGGTTCGGGCTGGTCGGGCGGCGGCGGCTGGTCCGGCGGATCCTCGGGCGGCGATTGGGGCGGATTTTCCGGCGGCGGCGGCTCGTCGGGCGGCGGCGGGGCCTCGGGAGACTGGTGATGCGCGAGCTTGCGGATGAAAACGCCATCATCGCCGCGGTGCGCGCGGCCGAATCGCGCAGCGGCGGACAGATCGTCTGCGTGCTGGCGCGGCAGAGCTGCGACCCGGCGGCCTTCGCCGCCCTCTACGCCGCCGCGCTGGCGCTGGTGACGCCCTGGCCGCTGCTCGAATGGACGCATTGGTCGGCGCAGGCGGTGTTCGCGGCGCAGATCGGCGTTTTCATTCTCGCTCTCCTGGTCCTGGGCTGGACGCGGCTGGGCATTCTCACGACGCCGCGCGCCGTAAGACGTCGCCAAGCCTATCGCGCCGCGCTGGAACAATTTTCCGCGCGGGGGCTGCGGCGGACCCGCTCGCGCGCCGGCGTGCTGATCTTCGTGTCGCTGGCCGAACATTATGTCCGAATCCTCGCCGACGACGGTCTCGACGGCAAGGTTTCGGAAGCGGAATGGCGCGTCGCGGTCGAGGAAATGACCGTTCACCTGCATGACGGCCGCATTACGGAAGGGTTTGTCGCCGCCATCACGCGCTGCGGCGATCTGCTGGCCCGCGCCGCCCCGCCGGATGGCGGCGGCAACGAATTGCCCGATCATCTGGTGCGGCTGAATTAGCTCAATGAATTTTTACTCAATGGCCGCCGCGCAGCGAGGCCAGTAGCTTCTGGCTGGCGCGCCCGTCGCGCTTCATGCCGATTCGCGCCTGATAATCGGCGATGGCCTCGCGGGTCTTCGTGCCCATCACGCCGTCGATCTTGCCGCCGATGTCATAGCCGCGCTGGGCGAGCAAGGTCTGAACCTCGCGGCGCTCGACGCGTGGAATGCC
>NZ_JAYSBG010000479.1:0-2164 GCF_041915505.1 Rhodoblastus sp.
ACCGAGCAGGCCGACCAGTTCGCCGTGCTCACGCTCTTCGACGCACCCCTTGATGACCAGATAGAGCCCCTCGGGCGCGCCGCCCTGCACGATGATCGTTTCATTGGGGCGGAAATAGGCGACGTCCATGGCGCCGCGCAAGGTTTCGACCTCTTCGGAAGTCAGGCGGTCGAACGGCGCCGTCGAAGTGTCGAGAAGGACGGACATGATCGCCTCGCCGCTTGGTCGCGGCCTGTCGTTATCAAGAACAGGGCAGTCGAAGAAAAAGGGGCGCGGCTTTCGAACCGCGCCCCGCTGGTTTTAGTGGGCGGAGGCGCCGGAGGCGCCGATGCCGGTCTGCGAGCGGACATATTGGGCGTCGAAGCCGTCCCTGTCGATCGCCGCGCGCTCGCTGTTGTCGAGCTTCGAGAACAGCCAGATGCCGATGAAGGCGATGGCCATCGAGAACAGAGCCGGATTGCTGATCTGGAACAGGGCCGAGCCCTTCGGATTGCCGAGGGTCGCCTCCCACACCGCCGGCGAGAAGATCACGCCGACCAGGGCCGCGATCAGGCCGAGGAAGCCGCCGATCACCGCGCCGCGGGTGGTCATGCCGCGCCAGAACATCGACATCAGCAGCACCGGGAAGTTGCACGAGGCCGCGATCGAGAAGGCGAGGCCGACCATGAAGGCGACGTTCTGCTTCTCGAACACGATGCCGAGGATCACGGCGACGACGCCGAGAACCACGGTCGCGATCTTCGAGACGCGGATTTCGTCCTGCTCATTGGCCTTGCCGCCCTTGACGACGGTGGCGTAGAGGTCGTGGCTGATCGCCGAGGCGCCCGCCAGCGTCAGGCCCGACACGACCGCGAGGATCGTGGCGAAGGCCACCGCCGAGATGAAGCCCAGGAAGGTGTCGCCGCCAACCGCGCCGGCGAGGTCGATCGCCGCCATATTGTTGCCGCCGCGAATCGCCTCGATGCCGTTCTTGCCCTGCGCGACCAACGCCGGATTCAGGAATTCCGGATTGGTCGAGACCAGCACGATCGCGCCGAAGCCGATGATGAAGGTCAGGATGTAGAAATAGCCGATGAAGCCGGTGGCGTAGAACACCGATTTCCGCGCTTCCTTGGCGTCGGCGACGGTGAAGAAGCGCATCAGGATATGCGGCAGGCCGGCGGTGCCGAACATCAGCGCGAGGCCGAGGGAAACCGCGCCGAGCGGATTGGTGATGAGCGCGCCCGGCTCCATGATCGCCAGCTTTTTCGGGTGAATTTCGACCGCCTTGGCGAACAGAGCCTCGGGGCTGAAGCCGAATTTGGCCAGGACCATGAAGGCCATGAAGGTCGCGCCGGCGAGCAGCAGGCAGGCCTTGATGATCTGCACCCAGGTGGTCGCGACCATGCCGCCGAACGTCACGTAGACGATCATCAGGATGCCGACGATGATGACCGCGTAAGTATAGTCGAGGCCGAACAGCAGCTTGATGAGGCTGCCCGCGCCGACCATCTGGGCGATCAGGTAGAAGGCCACCGTGACCAGCGTGCCGCAGGCCGCGAGAATGCGGATCGGCGTCTGAGAGAAGCGGAACGAGGCGACGTCGGCGAAGGTGAACTTGCCGAGGTTGCGCAGCGGCTCCGCGATCAGGAAGGTCACGATCGGCCAGCCGACCAGCCAGCCCACCGAATAGATCAGGCCGTCGAAGCCCGACAGATAGACCAGGCCGGAAATGCCCAGAAACGACGCGGCGGACATATAGTCGCCCGCGATGGCGAGGCCGTTCTGGAAGCCGGTGATGCCGCCGCCGGCGGTATAGAATTGCGCCGCCGACTTGGTGCGCTTGGCAGCCCAATAAGTGATGCCGAGCGTGAACAGCACGAAGATCGCGAACATGGCGATGGCGTGCCAGTTGGTGGCCTGCTTTTCGGCGCCGCCCGCGATGGCGTCAGCCAAAGCCGGCGTGGCCAGGAAGGCCGGCGCAGAAAGAGCGGCGACGAGCGCCGCGGAGGGGGCAGTCTTGATGCGCGACATCACTTGCTCTCCTCGACGATTTCCTTGGTCAGGGCGTCATAGCTGGCGTTGGCCTTGGATACGTAGATCCCGGTGAGGACGAAGGCCGAAACGATGACGGCGAGGCCGATCACGATTCCGATGGTCGTCACCGAACCGGCCGCCAGCGGCG
>NZ_JAYSBG010000480.1:0-2163 GCF_041915505.1 Rhodoblastus sp.
CCTGCGGGCTGCGTGGCGCCGCCCCCCCGCCGGGTCGCCCCGCTGGCCCGACCCCCCCCCAGCGCCCCCGCGCCCCCCTCCTGGCGGATCGACTCGCCGCAACTCAACGCAGACGGTTCCATCTAAAAACAACATGCTCTAGCCGCCAGCGGCGCCGCGCGAAAGGCGTAATGCGATCACGCGCCGAAAATGACCAGGAACGTCCGCAAACGACGGCGCGGTCAATCTTCCGGCAGGGCGGGCAAGGTCAGGCCGGCGCGCAGGCCGCCGAGCGGCGATTCGCCCAGATCGAGCCTGCCGCCATAGGCGCCGGCGAGATCGGTGACGATCGACAGGCCGAGCCCGGAGCCCGGCTTGCTCTCGTCGAGCCGCCGGCCGCGCCGCAGGGCCTCCTCGCGGCGCTCCGCCGCGAGGCCGGGCCCGTCGTCGTCGATGGTCAGGCGCAGGAAAATCCGGTCGCCGCCGCCGTGCGGCGGGGCCTCGACCGCGACCCGCACCTCGCTTTTGGCCCATTTGCAGGCATTGTCGATGAGATTGCCGGCCATATCGTCGAAATCCTGCTTTTCGCCGCGAAAGCGCAGGCCATCCGGGCAATCCACGGCGAGGTCTATCGCCGGATAAATCTTGCCGAACGCCCGCGCCATGGCGGCGAGCGCAGCGGCCGGATCGGCGGAGGCGCCGATCGCTCCGGCGCGCGTCGCGGCGCGGGCGCGGTCGAGATGGAACTTGACCTGATCGCGCATCACCTCGGCCTGTTCCGTCACCTTGCGCGCCAGCGGCGAATCCTCGGCGTCGGCCTCGTTGACGATGACGCTCAGCGGCGTCTTCAGGGCATGAGCGAGATTGCCGACCTGGATTCGCGCGCGCTCGACGATCTCGCGATTGGCGCCGATCAGCAGATTCAGCTCCTCCGCCAGCGGCGCGATCTCCTGCGGAAATTCCCCGGCGACGCCCTCCGCCTGGCCGCGCCGCACGGCCACCACGTCGCGGCGCAATTGCCGCAGCGGGCGCAGACCATAGCGCACCTGAAAGGCCATGGCCGCCACCAGCAGCAAAGCCAGCAGGAAGAAAGTCACGCCGATGTCGATCTCGAATTGCGCGACCTGGCCATCCACCGTCTGGGTGGTCGCCGCCACCTGCACAAGAAAATGGCCCTGGTCGCCGGCGTTGATGACCCGCTCCAGCATGCGCAAGGGCTTGTTGTCCGGCCCGACGATCTCGCCGCTCCGGCGCCCGTCGAGGCCCGGCACGGCGGCGGAATCCGGCAGGCGCGGCAGACGCGAGGCGAATAAAGAGCGTGAGGCGCGGATATCGGCCGGGCTGACGTCGAGCCGGGTGATCTGCCAGTACCAGCCCGACAAGGGCAATTCGAACTGCGGCTCGGCGAGCTGGCCGGCCTCGGAGGAATCGTCGCGCGGCGCCGCGATGTCGGCGACCAAAGCCCGCAGGTAGACGCCGAGCTGCTCATCCAGCGCCGCTTCGGCGGTGTCGCGATAAAGCGCGGTCAGGACCAGACCCGCCACGGTCAGAATCACCACGCAGGCCGCCGCCGAGGAAACGAACAGCCGCGTCGCGATCGAGGTCGCGGCGAAACGGGTCACGGACAGCCCCCAGGATTTGGCGCGCGGGATCATGCGAAGGTCACCGCGTCGGGCTCAAAGCCCCCTGACGCTCCGGCGCGGGACCGGGCTCCATCACATAGCCGAGGCCGCGCACCGTCTGCAGCACGTCGACGCCGAGCTTCTTGCGCAGTCGTCCGATGAACACCTCGATCGTGTTGGAATCGCGGTCGAAATCCTGATCGTAGAGATGTTCGACGATCTCACTGCGCGACACCACCCGGCCGGCGTGATGCATCAAATAAGCGAGCAGGCGATATTCGTGCGAGGTGAGCTTGACGGCGGCGCCGGCGACCAGCACGCGCCCGGAGCGGGTGTCGAGCGAGACCGGGCCGCAGGTCAGCTCGCTGGTGGCGTGGCCGGTCGCGCGCCGCAACAGCGCGCGCAGCCGGGCCAGGACTTCCTCCATATGGAAAGGCTTGGCGACATAATCGTCGGCGCCGGCGTCGAAGCCCTTGACCTTTTCGGTCCAGCCGTCGCGGGCGGTGAGGATCAGCACGGGCATGGCCCGGCCCGCCGCGCGCCAGCCGGTGAGGACGGCGAT
>NZ_JAYSBG010000481.1:0-2163 GCF_041915505.1 Rhodoblastus sp.
CCTGGCCTATGACCAGTTGATGGTCCTGTCCGATCCGGAAGCGCCGGGGCAGGACGCCTTCATGACCATCTATAATCAGGACGGCTCGCTCTCCGCCTCCTGTGGCAATGGCACCCGCTGCGTCGCGTATTATCTCGCCGAACGTTCCGGCGCCGTCGCGCTCAACCTCGCCACCTCCGCCGGCCCGCTGGCGGTGCGGCGCGAGGGGCCCTTGTCTTTTTCGGTCGATATGGGCCCGCCGCGCCTTGGCTGGCGGGACATTCCGCTCGCCCGCGAAATCGCCGACACGGGCGCGGTCGATCTGCAGAAATTCGGCCTGCCGCCGGCCTCCTGCGTCAGCATGGGCAACCCGCATGCGGTCTTTTTCGTTCCCGCCATCGAGGCTTTCGACCTCGCCGCCATCGGGCCGGTTCTGGAACATGACCCGCTCTTTCCCGAACGCGCCAATATTTCGCTGGCGCAGGTTCTTTCGCGCGATTCGATCAGGCTCAAGGTCTGGGAGCGCGGGACCGGCCTGACTTTGGCCTGCGGCACGGCGGCCTGCGCGACTTTGGTCGCCGCCGCGCGCGCCGGTCTCGCGGAGCGGCGCGCGACCATTGCGCTCCCCGGCGGCGATCTGGTCATCGACTGGCGCGCCGACGATCATATCGTCATGACCGGGCCGGTGGAGCTGGAGTTTTCCCGGATTCTGACCGAGGCCCTGTTCGCGCCGGAGCCGGCGGCCCCATGACCGACGGCGCCGCCGCGAAAGTCGAAGTCGTCACCTTCGGCTGCCGGCTGAACCTCGCCGAATCGCAGACCATTCGAGAACTGGCCGGGCAAGGCGGCGAACAGGACCTTGTGGTGGTCAACACCTGCGCGGTGACGGCCGAATCGACCCGGCAGGCGCGGCAGGCGATCCGCCGGCTGAAGCGCGACCGGCCCGGCGCGCGCATCGTTGTCACCGGCTGCGCGGCGCAGATCGAGCCGGACCGTTTCGCCGCCATGCCCGAAGTCGCTCATGTCATGGGCAATGCCGAAAAGACGCGCGCTGTGTCGTGGAGCGGCTTTTCCGGCCGGGTCAATGTCGCGCCGGTCGCGGAAGCCGCGCGGCGCGACAATGCGCCGGCGCCCGTGCTGGCGGCGATCGAGGGCCACACCAGGGCCTTTCTCGCGGTACAGAACGGCTGCGACCATAGCTGCACCTTCTGCGTCATCCCGGCGGGACGCGGGCCGTCGCGCTCCGTCGCGCCGGAGGCCGTGGTCGCGCAGGCGCGCAAATTCGTCGAGACCGGCCATAAGGAGATCGTGCTCACCGGGGTCGATCTGACCTCATGGGGCGCGGACCTGCCGGGCGGACCGAAGCTCGGCCAGCTCGCGCGGCTGATCCTGCGGGAGCTGCCCGACCTGCCGCGCCTGCGGCTGTCGTCGATCGATTGCATCGAGGCCGATCCGGCGCTGATCAGGGCCTTCGCCGAGGAGGAAAGGCTCGCGCCCTCGCTGCATCTGTCGCTGCAATCGGGCGACGATCTCATTCTGAAACGGATGAAACGCCGCCACAGCCGCGCGGAAAGCGTCGCCTTCTGCGCCGAATTGCGCCGTCTGCGGCCGGATATCGCCTTTGGCGCGGATCTCATCGCCGGCTTTCCGACCGAGGACGAGGCCATGGCGGCGCGCACGCGCGCCCTGATTGAGGATTGCGGCCTGAGCTTCCTTCATGTGTTTCCCTTTTCGGCGCGGCCGGGGACGCCGGCGGCGCTGATGCCGCGCGTGGCGCCGGAGGCCGTCAAGGCCCGCGCCGCTTTGTTGCGCGAGGCGGGCGAAACGGCTTTGACGCGACATCTTCAGGCGCAGGTCGGGCGGCGGCTCCGCATTCTCACCGAGCGCGGCGGCATGGGCCGGGCCGACGATTCCACTCCGGTCCACACGCCCGGCCTGCCGCCGGGGCGGATTCTCCTTGCCGAGGCCGTCGGCCATGCGCGCGGCGCGCTTGACGTAACGCTTTCTTCATCCTGAATCGAAATGCGCGCCGGCCGGTAACGCGGGACTCGGGAAAGACGCGGCAGATTGGGGCCAATGCTTTGCGCTCTTCGGGAGCGCGGGAGAGGCCGCGCCTGTGACCACGACCTTTCGCCGCGGAAGGGATTTCCGCGCCTATGTTCAGGACTCGCTCGCGACGCGGGA
>NZ_JAYSBG010000482.1:0-2142 GCF_041915505.1 Rhodoblastus sp.
ATCGTCGACAAGGTGCTGGCCAACGCCCCGGCGCGCGAGGACGGGTTCTTCGTCGTGCCGAAAGTGATCGAATAAGGCGGGAGTTTTTCATGTCCGATCTGACCCGCCTGACGCTCGCGGAAGCGCGCGACGGCCTCGCCGCCAAAAAGTTCTCGGCGGTGGAAATCAACCAGGCTTTTCTCGACGCCATGGCGCGGGCGAAGGGCCTGAACGCCTATATTGTCGAGACGCCGGAAAAGGCGCTCGCCATGGCCAAGGCCAGCGACGACAGGATCGCCAAAGGCGAGGCCGGCCCGCTGGAAGGCGTGCCGCTGGGAATCAAGGATCTCTACGCCACCGAAGGCGTGCAGACGACCGCCGCCAGCCATATTCTCGAAGGTTTCACGCCGCGCTACGAATCCAGCGTCACGACCAATCTGTGGCGCGACGGCGCGACCATGCTCGGCAAGCTCAATCTCGACGAATTCGCGATGGGCTCGTCGAACGAGACGTCTTATTTCGGCCCGGTGATTTCGCCCTGGCGGCGGAATGGTTCGGACGCCAAGATCGTGCCCGGCGGCTCCTCGGGCGGCTCGGCGGCGGCGGTCGCGGCGCGGCTTTGCCTCGGCGCCACGGCGACCGATACCGGCGGCTCGATCCGCCAGCCGGCGGCCTTTACCGGCACCGTCGGCATCAAGCCGACCTATGGCCGCTGCTCGCGCTGGGGCATTGTCGCCTTCGCCTCCTCGCTCGATCAGGCCGGGCCCATCGCCAAGAACGTGCGCGACACCGCGATCCTGCTGCGCTCGATGGCGGGTCACGATCCGAAGGACACCACCAGCGTCGATGCGCCGGTGCCCGATTACGAAAAGGCGGTCGGCGCCTCGATCAAGGGCAAGGTGATCGGCATCCCGAAGGAATATCGCCTCGACGGCCTCTCCGCCGAGATCGCCGCTCTGTGGGATCAGGGCGTCGCGTGGCTGCGCGCGGCCGGCGCCGAGATTCGCGAGATTTCGCTGCCGCATACGCGTCATGCGCTGCCGGCTTATTATATTGTCGCGCCGGCGGAAGCCTCGTCCAATCTCGCGCGTTATGACGGTGTCCGCTACGGCCTGCGCAAGACCGGCAAGGACATTGTCGATCTCTACGAATTGTCGCGCGCGGAAGGCTTCGGCAAGGAAGTGCGCCGCCGCATCATGATCGGCACCTATGTTCTGTCAGCCGGCTATTACGACGCCTATTATCTGCGCGCGCAGAAAATCCGCTCGCTGATCAAGCGCGATTTCGATCTGGCTTACGCGGCCGGCGTCGATGCGATCCTGACGCCCGCGACGCCTTCGCCGGCTTTCGCGCTGGGTGAAAAGGGCTCCGCCGATCCGGTCGAAATGTATCTCAACGACGTCTTCACGGTGACCGTGAACATGGCCGGCCTGCCGGGCATCGTCTTGCCCGGCGGATTGTCGTCGGATGGCCTGCCGCTCGGCCTGCAATTAATCGGTCGGCCGTTCGAGGAAGAGACCTTGTTCTCGCTTGCGCAGGTCATCGAGGACGCGGCGCCGAAGATCGGTCTGCCGGAAAGCTGGTGGGGCTGAGCGGAGCGCGGCGATGAGCGGATCAGACGAAGCGCCGAAGGTCCATCCCGAGATGGCGGCGCTGCGCGCGCGGATCGACACGATCGACGCCGGGCTGGTCGACCTGTTCGCCGAGCGTCAGCGCTGCATCGAGATGGCGGCGGAGATCAAGACCCGCATCGGCTGGCCAGCCCGCATTCAGCCGCGCGTGGATGAAGTGCTCGACCGCGTCACGGCGCGCGCGCAACGGCAGGATCTCGACCCCGAACTGGCGCGCGGTCTGTGGACCGCGCTGGTTGAATGGTCGATTGCATATGAAGAACGTCTGATGGACAATTCTTCGGACAAAAAAGTGGACCCCGCATGAACACCCACGCCAATTCTTCGAAACTGATTCCCGGCGCCACCGGCGAATGGGAAGTCGTCATCGGCCTCGAAATCCACGCCCAGGTCACCAGCCATTCGAAGCTGTTTTCCGGCGCCTCGACCGAATTCGGCGGCGCGCCGAACAGCCATGTCTCGCTGGTCGACGCGGCCATGCCCGGCATGCTGCCGGTGATCAACGAGGAATGCGTCAAACAGGCGATCCGCA
>NZ_JAYSBG010000483.1:0-2142 GCF_041915505.1 Rhodoblastus sp.
CTGTTCCCTGGGCTTTCGACGCGTCAAAGGCCCTGGCGCCCGGCGGCGTCAGCCGCCGCCGCGCCAGTCGGCGCGGGTTCAAGGGCCGTTTTGCAACGTCCCTTGATATGAGTCTCACGGACGGGCCGCGGGTTTTGGCGCATGAGCGACAACAAGGACGAATGGGTAGTCTGGAACGGCTCGCTCGGCGTTCTCGACATGGCGGCCATGGGCCGGATCGAGCAGGACGCGGCGGGGCGCAACGCCTGGCTGGCCGCGCCTTATGACGTGGTCGGCCCGTTCAGCCTCGACGAATTGGAAAGCATCGGCCGCGTCGCCTTCGGGGCCTGCCTCGTGATGTCGCGCGAGCGCTGGCGGGACGATCAGGTCGAATTGCGCCTGCAAGCGCGCGAACAGCGCCGCGCTTTTGCCGCACGCTTCGCCGAACCCGACGACGATTTCGACCATCGCGAAACGCTGGAGCTTCGGGCGGAGGGCGCGCTCACGGCCGCCGAGATCAACGCGGCCTTCCGCCGCCTGGCCAAAAAGGCCCATCCGGACGCCGGCGGCGAGCACGCAGCCTATATCCGGCTGACCGAGGCCCGCGACGCTCTACTCGAGCGAGCCTCGGCCGTAAACTGATGCCGGTTCTCATTTATGAGAACCGGTAAGGAGCGAATGCGACCGGTAGGGCGTCGTTTTAGACGCCCGTCTGAAGCCGGGCTGCCGGCTGATGCGAGGGGCCTCGATGATCGCGATGAGTCGCGATCATCGAAACTCAGTGTGAACTCAGTTTCTCGGCGTCGTCGTCGAAGCGGACGCCTGATGGCGGTAATGGCCGGCGTGACGGCGCCGCCCGCAGCCGCCGCGCAGCCCGCAGCCAATGCCGGGGCCAGCCGCATAGCCGATGACGCCGCCGGCGACCAGGCCGACCGGGCCGAACACCAGCGCGCCGGCGCCGGCGCCGAGCAGGCCGTCGAGCGGGCGCTCATCCGCGAAAGCCTCTGCGCTGGCGCAAACCAATCCCAGCGCCAGAATGGCGGCGAGCGATGTCCTGATCATGAATCAACCCCTTTGCTATGACTTCAGTCACCGCATGGGAATGTCCAAAATAAGGCGAGAAGGCGAAACGGCGCTCAGGCGGCGAGATCGGCCACCACCGCGTCGAGCACCGGAAAGCCTTCCGAGGTCACCCGGATACGGCCCTGGCGGGTATATTCCACCATGCCATTGGCGATCAGATCGGCGACGCGCGAGGCTTCGAACCTTTTGCCGGTCAGGGCCTGGAACCGCGCCGGGTCGATGCCCTCGGTCAGGCGCAGGCCCATCAGCAGGAATTCGTCGCCCTGCGCCTCGATCGACAAAGCCTCGTCCTCGACCAGGCCGCAGCCTTCCGTCTCGACCACGGTCAGCCACATTTCGGGATGCGGCTCGGTGGCGTGGGCGCGGCGGCCGCCCTTGGCCGCGACGATGCGGCCATGCGCGCCCGGACCGACGCCGACATATTCGCCATAGCGCCAATAGATCAGATTATGCCGGCTCTCGGCGCCCGGCCGGGCGTGATTGGAAATCTCATAGGCCGGCATGCCGGCCTTTTCGGTCAACTCCTGGGTGACGTCCCACAGGTCGCGAGCGACATCCGCCTTGGGGATTTTCAGTTTCCCGGCGCGCCAAAGTTGCTCGAACATCGTGTCCGGCTCGATGGTGAGCTGATAGAGCGAGAGATGTTCCGGCGCGCGCGCCAAGGCCTCGGACAATTCGCGCGCCCAGGCCTGCGGCGACTGGCCGGGGCGGGCGTAGATCAAGTCGAACGAGGCCCGGTCGAAGGTTTGCGTGGCGATGTCGAGGGCGCGCATCGCCTCCTCGGCGCTATGCAGCCGCCCGAGCAGCTTGAGGTCCGCATCGTTAAGCGCCTGGACGCCAAGCGAGACGCGATTGATCCCGGCCCCGCGATAGCCGCGAAACCGGCCGGCCTCGACGCTGGATGGATTCGCCTCCAGCGTGATCTCGGCTTTGGGATCGAGCTTCCACAGCTCGCCGATGGTTTCGATAATGGCGGCGACAGTCTCCGGCGCCATCAGCGAGGGCGTACCGCCGCCGAAAAAGATCGAGCGGACTTGCCGGCCTTGGGTCAGGTCGGCGCGGTGCTTCAGCTCGGCCTGA
>NZ_JAYSBG010000484.1:0-2136 GCF_041915505.1 Rhodoblastus sp.
TTCTCGGCTTGCTGATGAACAAGGCGAGCGGCGGCCGCATTCCTGTCCGCTTCATCTTTTTCGCCTTGGTCGGTCTCAGCGGCGTCGCGATCCACCTTCTGACCGTCAATCTCGCTTTGCTCGTTCCCGGCATGACCTTCACCGTGGCGCAGAGCATCGCGGTCGTGGTCGCGATGACGACCAATTTCTACATCAACAACGCCATCACCTATCGTGACGCCAAGCTGAAGGGCTTTGGGCCGATCCTGCGCGGCCTGCTCTATTTCTACGCCGTCTGCGCCTTCGGCGCCGTGGCCAATGTCGGCGTCGCCGCCTGGCTCTATAATATCGACCATGTGGTCTGGGTTTCGGCCCTCGCCGGCGTCATCATGGGCTCGGTGTGGAACTATACGCTCAGCTCGCTGTTCGTCTGGCGTAAGGACTGAGCCTGAGCCTGATCGGAAAAATCGATCAAAAAATCATCTTTTATTGGTTGGATGTGTTTTTCCCTCGCATGCCATAAGGGCTTGAGCTTGGGGCGGCGGGACGCGGCGATCGCGTCCGTCCTTCGCCCAGGCTTCGGGCCGCTCCGGTTGCAACCGGCGCCCGAATTGCGGCGTTGAGAAGAGCGCGCCGGCTTGTCCGGGCGCGCCTCTTCGGACAGGCGGCTCGGCCGCCTTTCGAAAGCGAGGGATCAAAATGTCCAAGAAATCCGCCCCGATCAATATCGGCATTCCGGAAATGCAGCGCGCCAAGATCGCCGACGGCCTGTCGCATCTGCTGGCCGATTCCTACACGCTCTATCTGATGACCCACAATTTCCACTGGAACGTGACCGGACCGATGTTCAACACGCTCCATCTGATGTTCATGCAGCAATATACCGAGCAATGGACCGCGCTCGACCTGATCGCGGAACGCGTCCGCGCGCTCGGCTTCCCGGCGCCGGGCACCTACAAGGAATTCGTCAAGCTCGCCTCGATCAAGGAGGTCGACGGCGTTCCGAAGGCGCTCGACATGGTGCGCACGCTGGTCGAGGCGCAGGAAGCCACCGCGCGGACCGCGCGCGACCTGTTCCCGCTGGTCGACGAGGCCAATGACCAGCCGACCGCCGATCTGCTCACCCAGCGCATCGACGTGCACGAGAAAACGGCGTGGATGCTGCGCAGCCTGCTCGAAGAATAAGGATCGCTTACGGGCCGGGGGACGACAGCCCCCGGCTATTCCGCATTGTGCTTGCGGCGGATGCGCCAGACCGTCCAGGCGACGAAGGCGACGATGAAGGGGATCAAGATCGCGGTGTCCATGCTCGGCTCGACATGGAGGCCGGCCTCCTTGGCGCCTTCCAGCAGATGATGGACCACGCTGGCGATATAATAAGTGATGGCGGCGATGGAGAGGCCCTCGACCGTCTGCTGCAAGCGTAACTGCAATTGCACGCGCTCGCCCATCTGGCGCAGCAGATCGCCGTTCTGCGCCTCCACTTCCGTATCGACCCGCGTGCGCAGCAATTGCGCGGCGCGGGCGAGTTTGCGCGACAGATCGGCCTGGCGCGCCTCGGTATTGGCGCAGGTGCGGATGGCCGGCTGCAGGCGGCGGGTCAGAAAGCCGTCCCAGCTCGGATAATCGGGCAAGGGCGTTTCGTTGATCGCCTCCAGCCGCGAGCGCACCAGATCGTCATAGGCGCGCGTCGCGCCGAAACGATAGAGGCTGGCCGCGGCGCCGACCTCGAGTTCGGCGGCGAGCGAGCTCAGCTCGTCGAGCAATTTGCGGTTCTGCTCGACGCCCTGCGAATGCGCCATGGCTTCGAGCACGCGGGGCAATTCCTGTTCAATGCGCCGGATCGAAGGCGCGAGTCTTTGCGCCTCGGGCAGGCCCATCAGCGCGAGCGTGCGATAGGTTTCGATTTCCAGCACCCTTTGCGCCAGCCGGCCGGCGGCCATGGCCGGCATGGAGCGGTTGGCGATCAGGATCCGCACGAAGCCGAACGTGTCCGGCGCGAAATCGGTCGCGATCAGGGCGCGGCCCGCATTGGCCTCGCAGACGGCCATTTGCAGCGGGCCGAAAATGGCGCCGAGCGAGGCGGCGTCGCAGTCGCCGGCCAGCATGTGAAGGTCGGCGGCGACCAGCAGCGGCCCGGGCTGGGGCAGCAGCCGC
>NZ_JAYSBG010000485.1:0-2132 GCF_041915505.1 Rhodoblastus sp.
GAACAGCCATCATATTGTCGAGACCTGTTTCAAGGGGGTCGCCCGAGCGCTCGGGGCGGCGCTGGCGATCGATCCGCGCCAGAAAGACCGCATCCCCTCGACCAAGGGAGCGCTCTGAACCGGCGCGACAACCCTATGAATCTGTATTCGGTCTATCTTCCGACAGGCGTTTCGCAGGCGCGATCGCTGGAACGCGCCACTTTCGTGAAGTCGGGCTTCTCTAAGCCGGCCTTCCTCATCACGCCGGTCTGGGCCTTGCGCCACAGGCTCTGGCTGGCCTTTGGCCTGTGGGTCGCCTTGCTCGTCGTGGTCAGCCTGCTGGCCGTCTTCGCGCGAATCGGGACGGAGGCCGCCATCCTTCTTTACTGGCTCGGCGCTGCCGCTTTCGGCCTGGAGGCGGATCGTTTCCGCCAGGCCGGCCTCGACCGGCGCGGCTTCCTGATGCACGGTCTGGCGCTGGGCGCCTCGACCGATGACGCCGAAACCGTCTATTTCGCCCGGCGCGCCGATGCGCCGGCCGACGCCGCGCCGGCGCCCGTGTCGCCGAGGGACGGCGGCGCCAAGCCGCCCGCGCCGCCAATCGGTCAGGAGACGGATTTCCTCGGCCTGTTTCCGACCCGGGAGTCGAAGCCTTGAAGGTCGCCATCATCGATTACGGCTCCGGCAACCTGCATTCGGCCGCCAAGGCTTTTGAGCGCGCGGCCCGGGAGAGTGGAATCGCCGCGGCGATCGACGTCACCGCCGACGCCGAGACCGTGCGCCGCGCCGATCGCGTGGTTCTGCCCGGCGTCGGCGCCTTCGCCGATTGCCGGCGCGGGCTGCTCTCCATCGCCGGCATGGCCGAAGCCCTCGACGAAACGGTGCATAAGCGCGGCGCGCCTTTTCTCGGCATTTGCGTCGGCATGCAGCTCTTGGCGGAACGCGGGCTCGAACATGGCGACACGCTCGGTCTGGGCTGGATCGGCGGCGCCGTCGGCCCCATCGCGCCGAGCGATCCCACGTTGAAAATCCCGCATATGGGCTGGAACAATCTGCAATCGAACCGGCCACATCCGATTCTCGACGGCATCGCGACCGGACCGGCCGGGTTGAACGCCTATTTCGTCCATTCCTTTCATTTACAGGCGTCGAACGGCGACGACGTCATCGCCACGACCGATTATGGCGGTCCACTGACCGCGATCGTCGGCCGGGATTCGATCGTCGGCGTGCAGTTCCATCCGGAAAAAAGCCAGGCGATGGGGCTCAAGCTCATTTCCAACTTCCTGAGGTGGCGTCCGTGATTCTCTTTCCAGCCATCGATCTCAAGGGCGGCCAATGCGTTCGGCTGATCCATGGCGACATGGCCCAGGCGACCGTCTTCAACGACGATCCCGCCGCACAGGCTCTGACCTTCGAGAGCCAGGGCTTCGACTATCTGCATGTCGTCGACCTCGACGGGGCTTTCGCCGGCAAGCCCATGAACGCCGCCGCCGTCGACAAGGTGCTGGCGGCCCTCAGCAACATGCAGGTCCAGCTCGGCGGCGGCATCCGCGACATGCGGACGATTGACGGCTGGCTCGGCAAGGGCGTCGATCGCGTCATCATCGGCACCGCCGCCGTGCGCGATCCCGATCTGGTCCGCGAGGCCGCCCGCCGCTATCCCGGCCGGATCGCGGTCGGAATCGACGCGCGCGACGGTCTGGTCGCGGTCGACGGCTGGGCGAAATCGTCGCAACTGACCGCCGTCGAACTCGGCAAGCGCTTCGAAGACGCCGGCGTCGCGGCCATCGTCTATACCGATATCGCCCGCGACGGCGTGCTGAAGGGCCTGAATATCGAGGCGACGCTGGCGCTCGCCAACGCCTTGGCGATACCGGTGATCGCCTCGGGCGGATTGGCGTCCATCGCCGATATTGAACGGCTGCTGGAGCCCGATTGCGCGCGCCTCGCCGGCGCGATCAGCGGCCGCGCGCTTTATGACGGCCGGCTCGACCCGCAGCAGGCGCTGGCGCTCATCAAATCCAGGCGCGCGGCGTGAACCGGCCCGACGGCCGAAGGGAGCAGAGCCTTGCTTAAGACCCGCGTCATTCCCTGCCTCGACGTCAAGGACGGACGCGTCGTCAAGGGCGTGAATTTCGTCAATCTGCGCG
>NZ_JAYSBG010000486.1:0-2107 GCF_041915505.1 Rhodoblastus sp.
GCATGTGGACGCCCAAGGGCTTTGTCGTCGGGCGGCATGAGGGAACGCCGGTGCTGGCCCCGATCGACGGCTATGTGCGCGGCGTGGCGCGCGATTCCGCCTATGTGCCGGCGGGCGTCAAATTGCTGGAAATCGATCCGCGCAGCCGTTCGGAGGGATTCAAGGACGCCGACGACCGCTGCCGCATCATCGCCGCCGCGACCCTGAAGGCGGTCAAGCTGGAAGCGGCGCGGCGCGAGGCGCCGGCTTCCGCAGGCGCCTCGGCAGGGCGTTAAGAATCCCCACAGCAGGTTCGGTAAAGCATTTTCCTGTCTGGGCGGATCGGCGGGCGCTGAGCCGCTAATATTCCCAACGCATGCCGACGCCCGCCGACGTGCTGCCGTCGGCGGCGGCCTCGCCCTGCACGCGCAGGCGCTTGGTCACATCGACGCCGAGCGTCACGGCGTTATCGGTGGGCTTGGCGCCGGTGCGGACGCCGACATTGACGTTTTTCGAAATATAACGGCTGGCGCCGACGCGCGGATTGCCGTCCGGGCCCATCTGAATGTCGAGCGTATCGACGCCGAGCTGACGACGCATTTTCTCCAGCACGCCGGGACCGCCCTGACCGCTGAATTCGGCCACCGTCTGCGCCAGTTGCAGGGCCTGCACGGCGCTCAAGCCGCCGGAGGCCGAGGCGAACAGCAGCCGTGAGATCACTTCGTCCTGCGGCAGGTCGGGCGTCGAGGAAAAGGTGAATTCGGGCTGGTCGGCCGGCCCAGAAATGGCGATCTGCGCGGCCACATCGCCGGCTGAGGTCTGCGCGGCGAAATCGAGCTGCGGAATCACGCCGCCGGCGAAGGTGATATTGCCCCGGCTGAAATCCAATCTCTTGCCCGCGAGCGTGAAGGCGCCGCGCCGGAGCTGGAAGGCGCCATGGGTCGCGGGCGCGGCGAGATCGCCGGTGACAGTCAATTCGCCGCCGAGTTCGGCGTCCATGCCGTGGCCGCGCACGAAAATGCGCGAAGGCGCGCTGACCGTGACATTGAGATCGGCGTTGAAGGGCGGCGGCGCGCCCTTGCGTCCCTGTCGGGCCTTGCGCTTGGCTTCGAGCGCGAGGCGCGCGCGGGCGGCCGGGGTCGGATCGACATGACGAACATCATCGAGCGGGCGGCTGGAGGCGGGGATGCGATCCGGCACGCGGACGTCGATGCTGTCAAAGGCGACGCGGCCGCCGATGCGCGGACGGCGCGCCAGCGGGCCGCTGAGGTCCAAAGCCAGCGAGGCCACCGCCGTGACGTAATCATTGGAGACCAGTTCGGCGTTCTGCCCGGTGACGCGCAGCGAGGCCGGGAAACCGGCGTCGGGCGCGACGCGGATCGTGCCCGAGACCGAGACATTGCCGCCATTGCGGGTCGCGGCGGTGAAACGCTCGACCACGATATCCTCGCCGCGTGCGCGCAACGTCGCGGCGATGCGGTCGAAACGCACGCCCGCCAACGGATCGTCGAAGGCGCCATTGGTCAGATTGGCCGTTCCGGAGAGCTGCGGCTTCTGCATGGTCCCTTGCGCGCGGGCGTCAACGGTAAGCCGCCCCGCGACGGTCTGGCCGGAATCGGCCAGCGCGACATTGGCGACCGCAGCATCAAGAGAGGCGCGCAGCGTCAGGTCAATCGCGCCGGAGGGGTCGAGCGGCAGCGAGCCGTCGACCTGCGCCGTTCCACCGCGCGGCAGGCTGACGGCGGCGTTGAGTGTGGTGCGCCCGCCTTGCAGCCGGCCGGAAGCGCGCAAGCCGATGGCGGAGACGCCCGCCGCGCGCAATTGCGGCGCCGACAGCCGGGGCAGGTCCAGCCGCCAGTCGCCGGCCGGCGCCGAAGCCTTGCCGGTGACGCGCGCCGAGGCGTCGAGCGCTCCGTCGAGCGCGAGATCGGGGCTCGCCAGTTTCGCCAGCGAGAGCGGCAGGGCCTTGGCGGACAGGGTCAGGTCCAGCGTCTCGCCGGCCGTTCCGTCGAGAGTGAGACGGCCCGCGCCGGCGGCGAGCGCCAGGCCGCGAATATCGACCGCGCCGGCCGGGAACGTGAAGCGCGCCGTCTGCGCAAGGCTGATCCTTTGGCCGCCGCCGCGCGCC
>NZ_JAYSBG010000487.1:0-2089 GCF_041915505.1 Rhodoblastus sp.
GGCTGATACGAAGGGCTGAACGCGCAAGCTCGGCTGAAACGCCCATCGCGGCCAGCACATGCGAAGGCGTCACCTTGCCCGAGGAGCAGGCCGAGCCGGAGGACAAAGCCACGCCCTCGACATCGAAAGCTGCGACCAGAGTCTCGGCGGCGAGCCCCGGCAAAGCAAAGGCCAATGTATTGTCGAGCCGCATCGCCCTTTCCCCGAATATGGCGGCCTCAGGCGCGATTTCCAGCACGCCGGCCTGCAAAAAATCGCGCAGTTCCGCGAGGCGGGCCGCCTCCGTCTCGCGCGCCGCCCCGGCCTCGGCCAGAGCGGCCGAGAAGCCGGCGAGCGCCGCGACATTCTCCGTGCCGCCGCGCAGGCCCCGCTCCTGCCCGCCGCCGCGAATGAACGGCGCCTGCGGCATGACGTCGCGGCGCGCAAAGGCCAGCGCGCCGGCGCCCTTGGGGCCGCCAAGCTTGTGGCTGGAGAGGAACAGCACATCCGCGCCGGTTTCGGCGAGGGTGCAGGGAATGCGCGCGAAAGCCTGAACCGCGTCGCAGACCACGAGGCCGCCGGCGGCATGGACCAGTTCCGCCGCCTCGGCGACCGGCTGGACCACGCCGGTCTCGTTATTGGCCGCCTGCAACGCCAGAACCGGCCCGCGATCCGGGGCGTCGGCGAGCCGGGCGCGCAGATCGGCCAGATCGAGACGGCCCTGCGCGTCGAGCCGCACGGCGGCGACGTCGCCGGCCGGAAAACCATGCCCGGACTGGACGCAGACATGCTCGCCGGCGCCGATCAGCAGGCGCTCGCCCGCGCGCGGCCGCAGCGCGGTGGCGGCGGCTTCGGTGGCGCCGGAGACGAACAGCACATGGTCCGGCCGCGCGCCGAGGGCCTTGGCGATGTCGACCCGGGCGGATTCGATCGCGGCGCGCGCGGCGCGCCCCTCGGAATGGACGCTCGACGCATTGCCAAGCTCCAGCGCGCGCAGCAAAGCCTCGCGCGCGGCGGGACGCAGCGGCGCGGTGGCGTTATAGTCGAAATAGATCCGGCGCATCGGCTCCAACGAGATGAGGTCTCGATGAGGCGCTTATCGCTTCACGCGCCGGGCTTCAATCGGAATCCGCGCCGGGCGAAGCCGGCGTCAGGTTCGGACCAGCGCGATCAGCCGAAACAGGAATCTGTCATCGCCGGTGGCGTAGCTGGTCACGATGCTGACCGCACAGCCCAGAACCAGGATGGTCGCCGTGGTGCGCAGAACGAAAAGAACGGACCCGGCCAGGTCCTTTTCCGTGCGCAGCGGACGGCTCTGATCTTCGAATTGAAGTACGAAACGCCCCATTGCCCCACTCCTGCGGGGAACCGCCCCGACCTATTGCCTTTCCGACCACGCGCGACGGCACGCGACGATTTCACGCGGATCCTGCGTCGACAAAGTTATCCTTGTCTTAAGGCAAAAGAACAAGCGACGACACTCTTCGTTAATGTCTTGTTATAGTGAAACAGATGTGAGGCAAATGCCGCGGATTTTCTTAAAATTTTATTTAAAGTCTGCTTCACATGATCACGATCCTTCGCCCCAGATCGGTCCGCGCCTGCCAGCCGTTGCGCGCAAGCTCAGGCTCGACATGCTCCTCCCGGGGCCAGCCAAGGCAGAGAAAGGCGATGAATTTATGGGTCGGCGGCGCGTCGAGCGCAGCGCAGACCTGCGCCGGATCGAGGATCGAGACCCAGCCAAGTCCAAGGCCGGCCGCCCGGGCCGCCAGCCACAGGCTCGAAATCATGCCGACGACCGAATAATCCAGCATTTCCGGCATGGTGCGCATGCCGAGCCCATGACCCTGCGTGGTGGAATGATCGCAGAACACCGCGAGCTGGACCGGGGCGGCGTCCAATCCTTCAAGCTTCAACCGGGCGTAAAGCGCGGCGCGCTCGCCCTCCTGCGCCGCCAGCGCTTCGGCGTTGCAGGCCAGAAAATTCCGTCGGATTTCGGCGCGCTTTTCCGGGCTTTCGATCCGGATGAGGCGCCAGGGCTGGCTGTTGCCGACCGAAGGCGCGATCTGCGCGAGATCGAACAGCGAATCGAGCAGGTCCTCGGGGACGG
>NZ_JAYSBG010000488.1:0-2064 GCF_041915505.1 Rhodoblastus sp.
GAAGTGCAGGAAATGAACCGCCGCCTGTCCGGCGACGCCTCGCTGAACGCGCCCCTGCGCGAGGAAGGCGAAGGCGAATGGCAGGATTGGCTGGTGGACGAAAGCACTGACCAGGAAAGCCTGCTCGCCGAAAGCGAGGAGACCGACAACCGCCGCGCCGCGCTGTCTCAGGCCCTCGGCGTGCTGAACGACCGCGAGCGCCGCATTTTCGAGGCGCGCCGCCTCTCCGAGGATCCGATGACGCTGGAAGATCTTTCCACGGAATTCGGTATTTCGCGGGAGCGCGTGCGCCAGATCGAGGTGCGCGCCTTCGAAAAGGTGCAGCAGGCCGCGCGCGATGGCATCGCCCGCACCGAGGCGATCCCGCCGCGCCCGCTGCCGCTCGCCGCGCCGGTCCCGGCGCGGGTCTGACCGTCCCGCCCTGAACGAAAAAGCCGCCCAAAAGGGCGGCTTTTTGTTTGCGTGTCTGGGCAGGCTATTGCTGGCCCTTCCATTCATTGAAGACGTCATTGATGATCTGGGCGCCGGCCGCGCCCTTTTCGAAGGTGATTTTCGAAATCTTGCCGTTGGCGAGGCTCATCGGAATGTCGAACCAGTTGAGATTGCGGATCATGTCGACATTCTGCGCCTCGGCGGCCGAGTAAAGTCCGACCAGGAAGACATTGGGCGCGATATCGACCTGCATCCCCTGCAGCGGCGTGCCCTTCGGCGCATCCTCGCGGCGCATTTCCGGCACATTGATCGCCTGGACGGCGCCGATCGGCGAATCCTGCGACGGCTCGAAGCGAATGTTCAGGATATGGCTGGCCGAAAGGGTCGGCTCGTAATTCTTCTCGATCGTCAAAGCCGTCTTGAAGCCGGCCTCGGGGATATCAACATCCGCGCGAATGGCGCTCGACAATTGCTGGTTGGGGCCGCGATTGGCGGTGTCGCGGCGCCAGACCACGGTGCCGATATAGGTCTTGACCCCGCCGGGCTCGGACGGCGCCTGCAATAGAATGGCCGCGCGATAGGCGATCGGGATGCCGGGCGCGGGCGGCGGCGCCGGATTGGTCGGCGCGGGACGCGGCGCCGATCCGCCGTCGGCGCCGATCCGTTCGCCGATCTTACCGCCGGATTTCTGCTCCACGGCCTCGGGCGCCGGCGCCAGCTTGGCGAGATCCTCGGGGCGGTCGCGCAATTTCCAGGCGGAGAAGGCGACCAGGCCAACCACGACCGCCAGCGCGCCGCCGATAATGGCGAAGCGGCGCAAGCCGCCGGCCCGGCTCGGCTTGGGTTTGGGCGCGGCGGGACGCAGCGCGGCCTCGCGCAGTTCGGGTTCGTCCTCGTCTCGCGCGCCGGCCGGCGTTTCGTCTGCGGTGACGGGCGGCGGCGGCTCGGGCGGCCGCTTGTCGGCCTCATGGCCTTCCGCGGCCGCCTCATCCTGGGCCTCAGCCTCATGCGCCTCGTCTTTATGAACCTCATGCGCCACCGGCTCGGGGGGAGAGGGTTCGGCTTCCGGCTCGGGCGTCGCTTCGAATTCGGACGGCTCAGTGGGCGGCGGGGAGGCGGCGGCGGCGTGATCCAGCTCGAGCCGGGCGATGGCCTCCTCAAGCGCCTTGGCCTCGCGCTCGATCGCGGCCTCCGGCGCGGGCGGCTGCATGGCGCGCAACTGGCCGAGCAGCGCCTTGCGGGCCCGGTCGTAGATCGCGGTCCGGGTTTCGGGCGTCGCATTTTTCAGGCCGGAGATTGCTTTGGCCAGCAGCGGATAATAATCAGCCATTTCGCGCCTTTATTTTCGTTCTTCAGACTTGGCGCCGGCGCGAGGCCGGGACGCGGCGGGCGCGGGTCAGTTCTCCCCCACGCGCCCTTTCGCCGGCGCCCGCCTGGACAGGGGAGAGGCGTCCCCCGCCGGCGTCAATCCTGAAACGGATTATGCATCAAAATAGTGTCTTCCCGCTCGGGACTTGTCGAGAGCAGCGCGACCGGCGCCTGAATTAATTCCTCGACGCGGCGGACATATTTGATGGCCTGCGCCGGCAATTGCGCCCAGGAGCGCGCGCCGCCGGTCGGCTCGCGCCAGCC
>NZ_JAYSBG010000489.1:0-1993 GCF_041915505.1 Rhodoblastus sp.
ATCCGGGCCGATTATGTTGGAGCCGATTATCGCCCGAATGGCAAGGGAGTCCTGAACCATGAGTCTTTATTCGCTCGACGGCGTCGCCCCCGAGCTTCCGCCCCAAGGCCGCTATTTCGTGGCGCCGAACGCCACTCTGATCGGCCGCGTGCGGCTGCGCGAGGACGCCAATGTCTGGTTCGGGGCGGTGCTGCGCGGCGACAATGAATGGATCGACGTCGGCGCGCGCAGCAATATCCAGGACCTGTCCGTGCTGCATACCGATATGGGATGCCCCCTTACGATCGGGGCCGACGTCACCATCGGGCATTCGGTCATTCTGCACGGCTGCACGATCGGCGAGGGCAGCCTGATCGGCATGGGCGCGACCATCATGAATAATGCCAAGATCGGCAAATATTGCATCGTCGGCGCCAATGCGCTGATCGCCGAGAACAAGGAATTTCCGGATTATTCGCTGATCGTCGGCGCGCCGGCCCGGATCGTCAAGGCGCTCGACCCGTCGGTCACGGAGCGGCTGCTGGGCAGCGCCAGCCATTATGTCGAGAACGGCCGTCGCTATGCGACCGGCCTGTGCAAGGTGGATGGATAAAGCCTTGCGTCAGAGAATGACGTTTTCGTCGAACTGGTCGAAGGAGAGGGGCAAAGCGAATTCCAGCGCCATGCCTTGATCGAAGGTGCGCACGACACGCGCGCGGCGGCGGCCGACCTGGACCATGGCGCCCATCGGGGCCTGTTTGGCGCAGGTGACGGCCGCGCCGGAAATGGAAATATCGACGATTTTCGCCGGGATCAGCGTCTTGTCGGCGAGGCGGATGGTCGTATTGACCTCCTTGGGCGTGATGCGCTCGTGGCGGCGGTCCTCGGGCAGGCCCAGCGTCTTGCGATTGACCAGCCACATGAGCTGGTTGACCAGCTTGTCGCGCTTGGCGGCGGTCAGAGTCGCCGTCATGGCGAAACCATGCTCGTAATGCCGCACGATAATGCCCTCGATCCGGCCGAGGGCGTCGAAATAGGCGACAACGCGCTCGCCGAGCGCGCCCACGACGGGCGCGGTCAAGGCGAGGCCGCCGGCGGAGACGTCAATGGTCTGGCAGGGAAATTCCCGGCGGTCCTCAAGCATGTAACGGCCGAGCAGCGCCAGTTTCACGCGCGCGTGACGGCGGCGTTCCTGGGGCTTGGCGCTGATTTTCCGCTGTAATTGCATTGGGTTCGCCAGATGCTCTCCACGACTGGCGCTAACTATAATGGCGAGCCTGTTAATTCATTGTTACGGCCTAGGTTTCGGTCGCCCCTCGGGGCTTCGCCGCGACGCTCAATCCGGACGGCCGCCGGGAATGAGGAAAAAGGACCGTCGCCGGGTCTTGGCGTTGCGGGCCAGTTTCGCGGGCAGGTCGCCTGGCCGCGCCGTCTCGTCGCAGGCCGGCGGCAAGGGCAGGATCGCCGCCTGTTCCTCGCCGATGAAGCGCATGGCGACCAGATTCAGCTCCTCGGCCGGACGCAGGCCGAGCCAGGCGGGCAGGGCGGCCGGCGTCAGCATGCCGAGCACCCGGGCGTGGGTCTTGCCGTGATGGCGCAGCGGCAGTAGCAGCAATTCGAGATGGATCGGGCGCTCGTCGGCGGGACCGGCGGCGAGGCCGGCGACCACCGGGCGGACGCCTTCGATCACCGCCTCGATCATCTGGGCGGCGGCGGCGCGATCCTCGGGCGCGAAAAGCTCGACGAAGGGGCGGCCCTTCTGCTCGTCCATGAAGAGGGCGTTGAGGCGCGTGCCCGAAATGCGCACCGGGAACTGGCCCCGCTGGTCGACTTCCAGGATCATGGTGTCGGCGAGAATGTGACGGATCGCCGTGGGGTCGATCTCGTCGCGCTCGGGCGACAGCCGCGCGCCGCGCAACTGGTTCCAGTAGCTGTAGAGCTCTTGCGTCGCGGCTTGTCTCATTTCGGGACCTTGTTCTTGTTCGGGTCAGTTGCGTCCGGTCGCCGCACAGAA
>NZ_JAYSBG010000490.1:0-1974 GCF_041915505.1 Rhodoblastus sp.
CAGGCCCGGTCCGCGCGTCGCGACATAGCGGCCAAACCGCAGCACGACGCCGCGCTCATATTGCCGCGCGATGCGCAGGCCGGCGGACAGCAGCGCCAAACCGCAAAGGAGAATGAAAAACCACGGGACGTCCATCGCCGCCTCAACCCGCCTGACGGCGCGCGCGCTCCATGGTCGAGAGCGCGTAATAGCCGCGCGCCGTCGAGACCAGCCGCCCCGCCTTGAGCATACGGTGTAATTTTACAGATAGATTGCCTTTTGTAATTTCGAAGCCCATTTCGGTGAGCAATTCGAAAACGGCGTCGACATGCATGCCGCCGGCCTCGCTTTCGAGGATCTCGATCATGGTCGGCTCGATTTCCCCGGATTTTTCGCCCCCGCCCCGGCCGACGACCGACAGAAAAGCGTCCGGACGCCGCGCCTGGCCGTCGCCCGCCGCCGCCAGAAATTCGACCGCGGAGCGACGCAGATCGAGCCCGGCGGCCGGGTCCTTGGCGGAGACGCCGGCGATGACGATCTCAAGGCGGGCGAGCAATCGCCGCGCCTCCTCGCGCGCCTCGCGCGCGGCCAGAGCGAGAAAATCCGCATTCTGCTCGAAACTCGCGCTCATCCCGCCTGTCCTTCGCCAGTCATTCCGCCCCACTGTTTCCACGCATTCGGCGCCTCTGGCCACCCCGCTGGACAGCCAATGGTTTCAAGCCTGGAACATACAGTAAACATCCACAGCGGCGATAAAATCTTAGCGAAAAGCGCAGGGATTGACGATTGAAAACTTTACATTTCATTGCACATGATTAACACTTATAACCGTAAATTAACCATACATACTGAAAAATTTACACAAACCGCCGCACGTCGAACTGGAGGGGAAGATGAAGAAATCAGGATGGTTCGGCGCCAGGGGATTGATCGGATCGGGCGATCCGTTTCTCGCGTCGCTTTTTCGCCTCCTGGCGCGCGAGTCGTCGGAAAAATCCGCCCTGCCCTCCGTCCATGCGGCGCGCGCGAAGGATCTGGCTCTGCCCGATCCTGGCGCCGACGCCAGTTGGACCGCCAGCCTATGCCGCGGCGACGACCTGCCGCCGTGCCGCCTCTCCATCGCGATCGCTGCCGGCGCCTGCTCGGCCATGCGGCTGGAATCGTTCGGCCGCGACGCGACCTCCGCGCCGCGCGTCCTCGATCTCTGACTCGACTCGATCCGGACCCGATAAAGGCCGCCGCCGCGCCCCGACGCCCCGGACCACCTTATTTTTCGGGAATTTCACGCCGCCATTGTGGAGTTGCGCAACGCGATATATATAGGCCGCGAATTTCGTTCGGGAGACTTGGACTAATGGCCCCGGCCAATGAAACGGACACTTACCGCCCGTCCGAAGACGAACCCTTCATGAACGAGCGGCAAAGGGAATATTTCCGGCGCAAGTTATTGAACTGGAAAGATGAAATCCTGCAGGAAGCGCGCGAGACCCTCGCCGCGCTCCAGGCCGAAAGCGAAAATCACGCTGATATCGCCGACCGCGCCTCGTCGGAAACCGACCGCGCGATCGAGCTGCGCGCCCGCGACCGCCAGCGCAAGCTGATCTCCAAGATCGACTCCGCCATCGGCCGCCTTGACGACGGCACTTACGGCTATTGCGAGGAAACCGGTGATCAGATCTCGCTGAAGCGGCTCGACGCCCGGCCGATCGCAACGCTGTCGATCGAAGCCCAGGAACGCCACGAGCGGCGCGAGCGCGTCTATCGCGACGACTGAAGACCGCCGCTTTCGTTCACGCCAAAAAGCCGCGCCTGTTTCCGGGCGCGGCTTTTTTCTTGGGCTAGGCCTATCTCGGGCGCGGCGCGCCGCTCACTTGTTCAACGGGCGGCCGAGCAGTTTCGCCATTTCTTCCTCAAGCGATTCCAGCGGCTCGAAATCCGGATCGCGCTTCGGCTCAACGCGCGGGGCCGGCGCCGGGGGCTCCGGCTCCGGGGCGA
>NZ_JAYSBG010000491.1:0-1974 GCF_041915505.1 Rhodoblastus sp.
GTCGGCGCGCTCGCGGCCTTCTATCACGATTCCACCGACATCGCCGATCCGACCCAGCGCATGATCGCCACCATGCGCATCATCGCCAAAATGCCGACGCTGGCGGCGATGGCCTACAAGTACAACATCGGCCAGCCGTTCATCTATCCGAAGAACGATCTCGACTATACGTCGAACTTCCTGCGCATGTGCTTCGGCGTGCCCTGCGAGGAATACAAGGTCAATCCGATCCTGTCCCGCGCGCTCGACCGCATCTTCATCCTGCACGCCGACCACGAACAGAACGCCTCGACCTCGACCGTGCGTCTGGCCGGCTCCTCCGGCGCCAATCCCTTCGCCTGTATCGCCGCCGGCATCGCCTGCCTGTGGGGCCCCGCTCACGGCGGCGCCAATGAAGCGGCGCTCAAGATGCTGTCCGAGATCGGCTCCGTCGAGAATATTCCGAAATTCATCGCCAAGGCGAAGGACAAGAACGATCCGTTCCGCCTGATGGGCTTCGGCCATCGCGTCTACAAGAACTACGATCCGCGCGCGAAGATCATGGCCAAGACTTGCCATGAAGTGCTCGGCGAGCTCGGCATCAAGGACGACCCGCTGCTCGACGTCGCCGTGGAACTGGAGCGCATCGCGCTGCACGACGAATATTTCATCGAGAAGAAGCTTTATCCGAATATCGACTTCTATTCGGGCATCACCCTCAAGGCGATGGGCTTCCCGGTTTCGATGTTCACCGTGCTGTTCGCGCTGGCCCGCACCGTGGGCTGGATCGCGCAGTGGAAGGAAATGATCGAGGATCCGAGCCAGAAGATCGGCCGTCCGCGCCAGCTTTATACCGGCGCCCCGCAGCGCGATTATGTGAAGATCGGCACGCGTTGAACCTTGCCCTGAACGGTCGCCGCCCCGTGTCCCGCGCCGTGCGCGCGGGCGTTGGGGCGGCCTTCGCGGCCGCCCTGTCCTGGCTCTGCCTGGCGGGCGGCCTTGCTTTTGCCCAGGCCAATACGATCGAGGAAAGCGGCGTGGTCGAAAAGCGCGGCGAACCCGCCGTGATCGACGACAAGGCCTTCGATTGCGCCGCCTTCAAGGTGCTGATCGGGGCCGCCGGCGACGGCTTCAAGGCCTATCGCGCGGCGGCGCGCGCCGACAGCGACGCGGTGACGACCTTTGGCGCGACCGAATCCCTGTTCGGCGTCTGCGAGATCACCGACAAGAAGAAGATCGGCGAAGTGATCTATTCCTGCCAGGCGGAAAAGCTCGCGCTGGCCGACATCAAGGCCACCATCGAGGCCTGTCTGGGCGCCAAGGCCTTCGGCTTCGCGGGCAATGAAAATCCCAACACGCCCTTCCTGCGCTACAGCCCGCAAGTCGGCGAATCCAAAGCGCGCGTCCTCGCCTTGACCACCTTTGGCAAGAACACGCTGGCGATCATGAATCTGCGCTGAGCATTTTCTGTTATTTTTCGTCAGCTTGCGGCAAGAAGCTCGCAGATTGCTTCAGCGGCCTTTTCGCTCGGCTTCTTGCCTTCTCCGATCGCCAGCTTTTGCCTGAGGCGGCCCAGCGCCTCGATCTGACGACGCCGCTCGGGGCCATCGTCGATGATCTCGCCCAGGCGCTCGGCGAGCAGCGGCCCATTGGCCTCGTCCTGCAGAAATTCCGGATAGGCCTTTTCGCCCAGAATGAGATTGGGTTGCGACACCATGGCCACCTGAATCAGGCGGCGGGCGAAGAATTCCTCGATCTTGGGAATGCGATAGGCGACGATCGCCGGCGTGCGCGACAGAGCCAATTCGAGCGTCACCGTGCCTGAGGCGGCCAGAGCGGCGCGCGCGGCGCGAAAGGCCGCATATTTCTCGTCTTCCTCGACAACGACGCGCGGCTTCACCCGCCAGCTCGCGATCATGTCGCGCACCCGCGCCGCGACACTGCGCGAGGTCGGAAGGATATAGTCATGCCCCGGATGCGCGGCGTCGAACCGGG
>NZ_JAYSBG010000492.1:0-1971 GCF_041915505.1 Rhodoblastus sp.
ACGCCGCATTTGCGCATCAGCGCCATGGCCGCCGGCACGCGCGGGCTTTCCATATAGCCGAAGAACAAAGTGACGCGCATGAAATCATGCGAGAGCTGCTCGATCTCGAACCGATTGGCCTCGGCGACGCGCGGCGTCGGCTTGGTGACGACGTTCATGATGACGACGCGCTCGTGCAACACCTTGTTATGCTTCAGGTTATGCATCAGCGCGGAGGGCGCGACATTGGGATCGCCGGTCAGGAACACCGCCGTGCCGGGCACCCGCGTCGGCTTGGATTTCTCCATCATGCGGATGAGATCGGTTGTGGGAATCGAATCGCGGTGAGTCTTCCGCGCCAGCAGCTCCGTTCCGCGCACCCAGGTCCACATCACGATCATCGAGAGCATGCCGAGGCTGAGCGGCACCCAGCCGCCTTCGAACACTTTCACCAGATTGGCGGCCAGGAAGGCGCAGTCGATCGCCAGGAAGAAGCCGATGAAGGGAATGGCCGCGATCAGCGGCCAATGCCACAATTTCCGCACCACGAAATAGGCCAGGCTGGTCGTCACCACCATGGTGCCGGTGACCGCAATGCCATAGGCGTTGGCCAGATTGTCGGAGGTGCGAAACAGGAAGACCAGCAGCAGCACGCCGATCAGCAGGGTCCGGTTGACGCGCGGGACGAAGATCTGCCCCTCGGTGGACGCCGATTTGTGCTGGATTTCGAGGCGCGGCAGCAGGCCGAGCTGGATCGCCTGACGCGACAGCGAAAAGGCGCCGGTAATGACCGCCTGGCTGGCGATCACGGTGGCGACGGTGGCCAGAATGACGAAGGGAATCAGCGCCCAGGCCGGAGCCATCAGGTAGAAGGGGTCCTTGACCGCGTCGTGATTGTTGAGGACGAGCGCGCCCTGGCCCAGATAATTGCACACCAGCGAGGGCAGCACGAAGCACAGCCAGGCGATCTGGATCGGCTTGCGGCCGAAATGGCCCATATCGGCGTAAAGCGCCTCGGCGCCGGTCACCGCCAGGAAGACGAGGCCGAGCGTGACGAAGCCGACAGCGCCGTGGCCGAACAGGAATTTCAGGCCGTTCAAGGGATTAAAGGCGTAAAGGATACGCGGGGCGTCGGCGATATGAATCAAGCCGAGCACGCCGATCAGGCCGAAGAACACCACCATGATCGGGCCGAAATAGGCCGCGACCCGCGCCGTGCCGCCGCTCTGCACCACGAAGAGCGAGACCAGAATGACCACGGCGATGGGCAGGACATAGGGCTGGAAGGCGCTCGACGCCGTATTCAGGCCCTCGACCGCGGAAAGCACCGAAATGGCGGGGGTGATTATGGCGTCGCCGGAAAACAAAGCCGCGCCCGCCACGCCGAGCAGAAAGATCGTCTTGGAGCGGCGCCCGAGCGCGTTCTGCGCCAGGGCCATCAGGGAGAGCGTGCCGCCCTCGCCCTTGTTGTCCGCCCGCATCAGGAAGAACACATATTTGAGCGTGACGACGATGAACAAGGCCCAGATCAGCAGCGAGACGATGCCGATCACCTCGGATTCGACGACGCCATCTTCCTTCATATGATCCAGCGCCGTCTTCAACGCGTAGAGCGGGCTGGTGCCGATGTCGCCATAAACCACGCCCATCGAGCCGAGCAGCATGGTCCAGAAGCCCTCCTGCTGATGCTCGGGAGAGCCTACGGGCTGTTGCTGAACGACTTCGGGGGCTGGCGTGACGGCGGCAGGCGTAGGAACGGCGTCTTGCGACATGGTCACTTCCCGGAAACTTCCTGGCGGCGGCCTCAAATGAGGCGAGACCGAGGCAGAGCTATAAACCTTTCCGCGTTGCGGGAGAAGGGGCCCGGCCTTGGCCTTTCGCCAAGGATGATCGCCCGATGATTGCCCCGCCCGGCGAATGCTGGCAAGAGGCGGCGATGAGCTCCGCCGCGCCGCCGCCTTCCGCCGCCCCCCTTCCGATCGACGAGGTTCT
>NZ_JAYSBG010000493.1:0-1948 GCF_041915505.1 Rhodoblastus sp.
GCTCGGGACTTGTCGAGAGCAGCGCGACCGGCGCCTGAATTAATTCCTCGACGCGGCGGACATATTTGATGGCCTGCGCCGGCAATTGCGCCCAGGAGCGCGCGCCGCCGGTCGGCTCGCGCCAGCCCTCGATGGTTTCATAGATCGGCTCGACCCGCGCCTGCGCCGCCTGCGAGGCCGGCAGGTAATCGATCGTCTCGCCGTCCAGCTTGTAGCCGACGCAGACCTTCAGCGTGTCGAAACCGTCGAGAATATCGAGCTTGGTCAAGGCGATGCCGTCTATGCCGGAGGTTTTCACGGTCTGGCGCACCAGCACGGCGTCGAACCAGCCGCAGCGGCGGGCGCGCCCGGTGACCGTGCCGAATTCGCGGCCGCGCTCGCCGATCGTCCGTCCGGTCTCGTCCAGCAGCTCGGTCGGGAACGGTCCCTCGCCGACGCGGGTGGTATAGGCCTTGGCGATGCCCAGCACATAGCCGATCGATTTCGGCCCCAGCCCCGCGCCGGTCGCGGCGTTTGAGGCCACCGTATTCGACGAAGTGACATAGGGATAAGTGCCATGGTCGATGTCGAGCAGCGCGCCCTGCGCGCCCTCGAACAGGATGCGCTTGCCCTGCCGACGCAAATCGTCGAGCAGCGACCAGGTGCGGTCCATATAGGGCAGGACCTGCGGCGCGACCTCCTCCAGCTCGGCGCGGATCGCCTCCGGCTTGATCTCGTCGAGGCCAAGGCCGCGGCGCAGCGCGTTGTGATGCGTCAGCAGGCGCGCGATCTTGCCGTCGAGCGTCGAGAGATCGGCGAGGTCCATCACGCGGATGGCGCGACGGCCGACCTTGTCCTCATAGGCCGGGCCGATGCCGCGCTTGGTGGTGCCGATCTTGGCGCCGGCGGCGGCGGAATTTTCGCGCAGGGCGTCGAGTTCGCCATGCAGCGACAGGATCAGCGGCGCGTTTTCGGCGATGCGCAGGTTGTCGCGCGAGATTTCGACGCCCTTGGCGCGCAGGTCGGCGATTTCCTTGACCAGATGGCGCGGATCGAGCACGACGCCATTGCCGATGATCGAAAGCTTGCCGGGGCGGACGATGCCGGAGGGCAGCAGCGACAATTTATAGGTCACGCCGTCGATGACCAGCGTGTGTCCGGCATTGTGCCCGCCCTGATAGCGAACCACGACATCGGCCGAAACCGACAGCCAGTCAACGATCTTGCCCTTGCCCTCGTCGCCCCATTGGGCGCCGACCACCACCACATTCGCCATCGGCCCGGCTCTGTCTCTCGTTGGACGCTTCGCTCCGGCATACGCCGACCGCTCAGCGTTTGGTTTTGCGCCTCGCTCCGGCATGCGCCGACCGCTCAGCGTCTGGTTTTGCGCCTCGCTCCGGCATGCGCCGACCGCTCAGCGTCTGGTTGGGCGCCTCGCCCCGGCCTTCGCCAACCGCTCGGCGTCGTGTGTTTGCGCTTCGCTCTGGCCTTCGCCGACCGCTCGGCGTCTGATCTGTTTCAACGCAAAAACCCCAGCGCTGGGCCGGGGCGATCGCAAAGACCGGGTAACGGATCGACGCGGTGAAGTAAAGCTTTTCCGTGGCGCGGCGGCCGGGCCGGGCCAGCGCCAACGCCTAAAAAACGCGGTTAATTATTAGGGTTAAGACCTATTTAAGCCTTTGCTGGCAAAACTGGCCTTCGTGAACCGCATTCGGGCCATGCGCGCCCTGCACACGAAGGGATTTTGTCATGGGCAGCTTGAAAGCCCTCGTTCTCCTCAGCGCGGCCGCGCTCGCCGTCGCCCCGGCGGCCCGCGCCGCCGACCTGTTGCCGCCCCCGCCCCAACTGGAGCCGCCGCCGCTGCGCGGTCCGGTCGAGGAGCCGGTCGGCTTCTATATGCGCGCCGACATCGGCGTCAGCGCGGTCTCCGCCACCAATCTGCGCTCGACCTTCACCGACGGCAACACGC
>NZ_JAYSBG010000494.1:0-1931 GCF_041915505.1 Rhodoblastus sp.
ATCATCAGCAGCGCCAGCCGCGCCAGTTGCTGCAGGCCGCAGGCCGCGGGGCTGCGACGGCGCGGCCGCTGCGTCACGACGAATTCCTGGGCCTTGATCGCTTCCTGGAGCATGGCCTGCCTCCCGCGCCTCGCCGCCGGGGGCCACGGGCTTCACCGGCGCATCGGGAGAGATTAAGCAGCGCGGATTAACAGGACATTAACCACGATCAGGACGACGCCGGGTTCAGTCGTCGTCCTTGGCGAAGGAATTGGCGCTCAGAACGGTCGCCTTGGCGCCGAACCCGGTCTTGACGCCGCGTGGCGGCGCGCTGGCGGCGAAGGCGTCGAGCTTGGCGGCCGAGCGCAGGGCGGGGGCGAATCCGGCGCCGCCGCGCGGGCGGGCGGAATTTTGCGGCGCGGGCGTCGCCAGCGCCTGCAGCGCGGCGCGGTCGACGCGCGCCGGCGTGATCTGGGTGGCGACCGCCTTGGCGGCGCGCTGTTCCTCGGCCTTGTTCAGCGCGGCGGCGCGCAAAGCCGGCATGGGCGGGCGCGGCGGCGGCAGCGGCACGGCGGCGGCCGGAGTCGCGGCATAGGCGAGCGCCACGGTCTCAGCATGGGACGGGCGCAGCGCCAGCGCGCCGGCGGCGCTTCCGGAAGACGAGCCGCGCGTGATGACGTCCGGCAGACCGGCGAGAGCGGTCGGGCGCGGCGGCGGCAAGGGCGCGTCGGCGGCGGCGGCGAGATTGTCGGGACGGCGCGGCGGCAGCGGCGCGGCGGCGAGCTTGTCGTCATCGTCGGCGGCCTGATTGGCTTGATCGGCGGCCGGCGCGCGCGCCGGTTCGGCGGCCTGGGACGCCTGCTGGGCCGGCTGCGGCGCGGGCTGGGACTGGACCGCCTGCCGGCCGGGGCCGGCGCCGTCGGGCGCGCCCATATAGGTCTCGCCGTGCGGCAGATTGCTTTCCGCGCTTGCGACCATGCGGCGCTGCGACGAGGCGGCGTCGGTCGCGGTGTCGACCTTGGCGGAGGCGACGCGCGTCGGGCGGGAGACGCGGCCAACCTGACGGGCCTCCTCCTCGTCCTCGCCGCCGCCGAAAATCTTGGCGAAAAAGCCGAAAATGCCGGGGCCGGACGTGGCTTCGGCCATAGTGGCCGCCTCGCCGCCGCGCGCGAGAATTTCAGCGCGGGCCTCTTCGTAATGCTCCATCGGCTTGCCGTTGGAGGGAATATGAACGGTCTTGCCGTCCGGGAACAGCCGCGCGAGCTGGTCGTAATTCATGCGCGGCCAATGACGCACCTCGCCGACGTCGAGGTGGACGAAGGGCGTTCCGGCGGTGGGATAATAGCCGACGCCGCCGCGCTGCATGCGCATGCCGATCTCGCGCAGCTTCTCCATCGACAGGCCGGGAATGGTGGTGTCCATCGCCTTGCCGAGCATGTGCTGCGAATGTTCCGCCACCATCCGGGAGCGGCGGCGCAGCATGGCGTTGGTCGAGGGGCAGCGATAGGCCGACATCACGATGATCGGATCGTCCGGCCCCATGCGCTCGACGGAGCGATAGGCCTCCCACAGCACGTCGAACAGCCGGGGGTCCATCTTGATCTGGTCGTCGGTGCGCCAGTCGCGCAGGAACCAATTCAATTGTTCCAGCGTTTGGGCGTCGTAATGGCCGTTGACGCGGAAGGTCGCCGCAATCGAGTCCTTGCGGTGCGCGTGATAGAGAAAAATCGTGCGGGTGTCGCCATTGGCGGCGGCGGATTCCAGCGCGTCGGGGGCCAGAACGGCGATGAGGCCGAGAACGGCGACGCAGGCGCGTTTGCCGAGAGGATGGGTTGCGCGCTGGAAGGCGCGGCGGCCCGTCTTTGCTGCGTCGGCGACGCTCGCGGCGAATTTTGGCAAAATCAAACGCGCTCCCATCGTGTTTGTCTTGTCGGCCGGACGCAAACTTAACG
>NZ_JAYSBG010000495.1:0-1929 GCF_041915505.1 Rhodoblastus sp.
ATCGCCTCGACCGGCGTGCAGGTTCACGGCGGCATGGGCTTCATCGAGGAGACCGGCGCGGCCCAGCATTATCGCGACGCCCGCATCACGCCGATCTATGAAGGCACCACCGGCATTCAGGCCAATGATCTCGTCGGCCGCAAGATCGCCCGCGACGGCGGCGCGGCGGCTGGAATTCTGATCGCGCGGATTGAGGCGACGGCGGCCAAGCTCGCGGGCGCGGCGCAAGGCGAGATCGCGGCGCTTGGCGCGGCGCTGCAGGCGCCGGCGGCGCGGCTGAAGGATGCGGTCGCCTGGGTCGTGGCGACGCATGGCGCCCATCCGGCGCGGACGGCGTCGGCCGCCGTGCCGCTGCTGCATCAGTTTGGAGTCACGATCGGGTTCTGGCTGCTGGCGCGCCAGGCGGCGCGGGCGGCGGAGTTGCTCGGCGAGAACGGCGCCGATGCGACGTTTCTGCGCGGCAAGATAGCTCTGGCCCAGCATTTCGCCGGCCATGTCCTGCCCCACGCCGAAGCCTTTTTCCGCTGCGCGACCGAAGGCGCCCAAAGCGTCGCGGATTACGACATTGCCGGGCTCGGCGCCGAATGACGCGGGTCATCGAGGCGTAATGCGGGTTCTCTGTAATGAGAACCGGTTAGGAGCGAACGCGACCGGTTGGGCGTCTTTTTCGACGCCCGTCTGAAGCCGGGCCAGCGGCTGATGCGAGGGGCCTCGATGATCGCGATGAGTCGCGATCATCGAAACTTGTTATAAATCGCCGGGCCGGTCACTTCGACCGGCGTCGCGACAAGGGGCGATTTCGAGACGAGGCGGGCGACTTTTTCGCGCGGCCGCGATCACTTAGCCTTGTCGTTATTATCCGCCACAACCGTTACGCGCTGACCGCCGAACAAAGAATCGGGCGGGTTGACGACGATCTGATCCGCTGGCGTGACGCCATGGGTGATTTCCAGCGTCGCGCCGAGATCGCGCACAATGGCGATCGATTGCAGGCGCACCAATCCGTCGGCGTCGACCACCGCGACCTGCGGGCCTTCGGCGCGGAACAGCAGGCTGTTCGAGGGGACCGACAGCGGGCCTTTCGGCGGCAGGGGCAACGAGACCCGCACATAGGCGCCGGGGGTCAGAACGCCGTCCGGATTGGGCAGGGTCAGTTCGATGCGCTGCGAGCGGGTCGTCGTATCGATCGCGCCGGCGATCAGCGAGACACGCGCCGGGAATTTCTGGCCGGGCAATTCTGGCTGGGTCACCGTCACCTCGTCGCCCACCTTGATGCCGCCTGAATAGGCTTGGGGGACGTCGATGGTCACGCGCAGGGGATCCGGGCGGGCCATTTCGAACAGGGCCGATCCGGTGCTGCCGGCGGTGATCAGATTGCCGAGATCGACATTGCGTGCGGTGATCACGCCGTCGAACGGGGCGACGACATGTTTGAAGGCGGTTGTTTCCTGTAATTGCTTCAGATAGGCCTCGGCCTGATTTTGCGAGGCGATGGCCGTGTCATAGGCGTTCTGCTTGGTGTCTAGATCCTGTTTCGCGACCGAATTCTGGGCGAAAAGCGTCTTCCAGCGCTTCAGCGCCACATCGGCGAGCACGACATTGGCCTTGGCCTGTTCGAGCTGGGCCTGGGCCTGGCGCACCTGCTGGTCGAGTTCCGGCGTGTCGAGTTCGGCGAGCACCTGTCCCTTGGTCACCTTCGAGCCGATGTCGACGGCGAAGGAGCGGACATAGCCGGTGACGCGGGCGTAGATCGCGGTTTCGTTGTCGCCGCGCAGGGTCGCTGGCAGTGTCAAGGCCGAGACGCTCTTGCTCGGCGCCGGCGCGACGGTGCGCACGAAGATCTTCTGGCCTTGGGCGGTCTGTTCGGTCAGGGCGGCCTCGGCCGCGCCGCGGCTCCACAGCACCCGCACGGCGCCGATGACGAGGATC
>NZ_JAYSBG010000496.1:0-1923 GCF_041915505.1 Rhodoblastus sp.
GGGAAAGCCGCAGCAGAGCATCGTCGTCGACAATCAAGATCCGGCGGACTTGCGACATGAACGATCCTGTTACCGGCGCGACGGATAATGGGGAGGGCCAATCGGCCGAATGGGGTGAAATTCCTTGCTTCCGACTGAATCTACGCTGTATCGAGGCCGTCGTCAAAAGGCGGACGTGTTCCAGGGACGCGGCGCACGCCTTATTTCGCGGGCTTTTGTGCGCATGCTGCCAAATCTGCCGGACCGTCCGCCGCGTGGAACGATCCGGATCGGCGCGCAAAGCTTTCCCTGTTCGGTCGGCAAGAATGGCGTCGGCGTCAAACGCCGGGAGGGCGATTCGATCACCCCGGTTGGACGTTTCCGCATCGTCGCCTGGCTAAGGCGCCCCGATCGATGGACGGTCTTTCGCGCCGACTGTCGCCCCCTGTCGAGGACCAACGGTTGGTGCGACGATCCCCGGTCCTGGCGCTACAATCGTCCCGTCCGGCTTCCCTTCGCTTTTTCGGCCGAAACGCTGTGGCGCGAGGACGGGCTTTACGATCTGGTTGGAATCGTCGATTTCAACGCGCGTCCCCGTATTCTGGGACGCGGTAGCGCCATCTTCCTCCATCTGGCGCAGGACGGCTATCGCCCGACCGCGGGATGCGTGGCCTTGGCGGCCGATGATTTGCGGAAAATCCAGTTCCGTCTCGGCGCAAAACCTCAGATCGCGATCGGCGATGTTTTCGTGCGACGCTCGCCAAAAATGGCCGAGCCGACACGGACTTTGGTCGCGCCCATCTGAATCGCCAGTTCGAAATCGCCGCTCATGCCCATCGACAGCTCCTTCAAACCGTGTCGCGTCGCGAGCTGACGCAGCAACGCGAAATGCGGCGACGCCAGTTGATCGGCGGGGGGAATGCACATCAGGCCATCGATCGTCACCTGCGCCTCGTCGCGGCAAAAGGCCAGCAGCGCGGCCAGATCACGCGGCGCAACCCCGGCTTTCTGCGGTTCTTCGCCGGTGTTCACCTGAACATAGAGGCGCGGCGCCGTGCCGCTTGCGCGAATCGCGGCGCCGATCGCCAAGGCGATCTTCGGCCGGTCGACGGTCTCGATGACATCGAACAAAGCCACGGCTTCCGCCGCCTTGTTGGATTGCAGCGGGCCGATCAGGTGCAAGGTCACATCCGGGAATTGCGCGCGAAGCGGCGGCCATTTCTCCTTGGCCTCCTGCACGCGGTTCTCGCCGAAAATGCGCTCCCCCGCGTGGAGGACAGGAAGAATGTCCGGCGCGCCAAAACCTTTCGAGACGCAGATCAACTGGACGGATTCGTCCGGTCGGCCGAAATCGCGACAGGCCCGTCCGATCCGGGCGCGAACCTCGGCAAGGCCGCCAGTCGCCGGCAAAGGATCTCGTTGTTCCATCGTCACTCTCGCGGTCCATTCCAAAACATCATGCGCCGCGCATGAGCGCGCCGTCGCGGATCAGGTCTATGAAGGGAAAGGCCGCGAATCAAGCTTGCCGCAGCGTGGCATCGCGGCGGCGTTATACAATTGACCGCCGCGACGAAATCATGCTCTTTGCAAGCAATTTCCGATGTCGCGTAGGAACTGAAATGGCAGGGCGGTCTGAGCGTTACAACGCGCGTGAAGTCGAACCCAAATGGCAGCAAATCTGGCAGGACCGTAAGACTTTTCTGACGGCCAATGACGATCCGCGGCCGAAATATTATGTCCTCGAAATGTTTCCCTATCCGTCGGGCCGCATTCACATGGGCCATGTCCGCAATTACGCGATGGGCGATGTCGTCGCGCGCGTCATGCGCGGCAAGGGATTCAACGTCCTCCACCCGATGGGATGGGATGCGTTCGGCATGCCGGCCGAAAACGCTGCGCGGCTCAACAATTCGCATCCGGCGATCTGGACCTACGCCAATATTG
>NZ_JAYSBG010000497.1:0-1913 GCF_041915505.1 Rhodoblastus sp.
ATCAGGCCTCGTCCTCGGAAATGTACGGTCTGATCCAGGAGCCGGTGCAGTCGGAAAAGACCCCCTTCTATCCGCGCTCGCCCTATGCCGCCGCCAAGCTCTACGCCCACTGGATGACGGTGAACTATCGCGAAAGCTTCGGCCTGCACGCGTCGAATGGCATCTTGTTCAATCATGAATCGCCCCTTCGCGGCATCGAATTCGTCACGCGCAAGATCACCGACGGCGTCGCCCGCATCCATCTGGGAATCGCCAAACAACTGGCGCTCGGCAATCTCGACGCCCAGCGCGACTGGGGCCATGCGCGCGATTACGTCGAGGCGATGTGGCTGATGCTTCAGCAGGATCGGCCGGAAGATTACGTCGTCGCGACGGGCCGCACCTCCAGCGTGCGGCGATTCTGCGAACTGGCCTTCGCCCATGTCGGCCGCAAGATGGAAGACCATGTCGTGGTCGATCCGCGCTATCTGCGCCCGGCCGAAGTGGAGGTCCTCCTCGGCGACCCGGCCAAGGCCAAGGAAAAGCTCGGCTGGACGGCAAAAACCAGCCTGGAGCAATTGGTCGCCGAAATGGTGGACGCCGATATCGAGAGATGGCGGAAGAAGGTCAATTCATGACAGGCGCCGCGCAGCGCATTCTGGTGACGGGCGCGGCCGGATTTGTCGGGCCGCACCTGATCGCGGCGTTGCGCCGCCACTGCCCCGGCGCCGAAATTCTGGCCAGCGCGCATCAAGCGGGCGAGCATCCACAGCTCGGGCCGGTCGCCGCGCTGGATGTCACCGACCGCCGCATGTGCATGGAGCGGGTTGGCGAATGGCGGCCGACCCAAATCGTCAATCTCGCCGGCTTCGCCGCGCCGGGACTGGCCTCCAAAAATCCGGATCTCACCTGGGCCATCCATCTCGACGGCGCCCGAAATCTCGCTGAAGCCATTCTGCGACAGGCGCCGGCGTGCCGGCTCATTCAGGTCGGCTCCGGCCTGGTCTATGGCAAATCGGCGACGCGCGATCCGCTCGACGAAGACACCTTGCCCGCCCCGCTCGACGATTATGCTGCGAGCAAGGCGGCGGCCGATCTGGCTTTGGCGGTTTTCGCGCGCAAAGGCCTGCGATGCGCGCGACTGCGGCCGTTCAACCATTCCGGCCCCGGCCAGAGCGAGGATTTCGTCATCCCGGCTTTCGCCATGCAGATCGCCCGGATCGAGGCCGATCTGGCGCCCCCGGTCGTGCATGTCGGCAATCTCGACGCCAAACGCGACATTCTCGACGTGGCGGACGTCGCCGAGGCCTATGCGCTGCTGGCGGCTGCCGAATGGCGCGAGGAGGCCGGCATTTTCAACATCGCCTCCGGAGAGGCCGTGTCGATCGAGGACATTCTGGCGCGGCTGCTGCGGCTCAGCCCGGCGCGAATCACGGTTGAAAAAGACCCGGCCCGCAGCCGTCCCAGCGACGTGCCCGTGATTGTCGGCGATGCCGCCAAATTCCGCGAGTCTTTCGGCTGGGCGCCGCGCCTGACGCTCGACGAAACCCTGCGGAGCGTGCTCGACGATTGCCGCGCGCGCGTCGCCCCTTTGCGAGCGCAGGCATGACTGCGGCGATGCGTTTTCCGCATCCGGCGAAACCTGACGGCGGTTCGCATCGCGCCGAGGAAAAGCGGGCGCCGAACCGAAGCGGCGCGGAATCGTGATTTATTACGACATCACCGACCTCCTCCGTTATTTCGACGAGCATCCGCACGTGACGGGCATCCAGCGCGTCACCATCGCCACTATTCGTCAGTTTCTCGAGCTTGCCGATGCGGAAGGAACAGGCGAGACGCTCGGGCTGATCGCCTATGATCCGACGCTCGGACGGGCGATGGCGACCGACGCCGGCTTCTTCCGGCAGGAAAACCTGATCGGCGGCCAGATTCGC
>NZ_JAYSBG010000498.1:0-1904 GCF_041915505.1 Rhodoblastus sp.
GAGACGGCCTATCACACATTGACGCCTCTGCTGGGCGCGGGCGCCAGCGGCATCTTTCTGATTTCGCTGATCGCCTCGGGCGTGTCGAGTTCGACGGTCGGCACCATGGCGGGACAGATGATCATGCAGGGCTTTATCGGCTTTCGCATTCCCACCTGGGCGCGCAGGCTGATCACCATGCTGCCGGCTTTCGCGCTGGTCGCCTGGGGCGTCAACGCCACGCAGGCGCTCGTGATGAGTCAGGTCGTGCTCAGCATCGCCCTGCCCATACCGATGTTTGCCCTGCTCCTCCTGACGCGGCGCGCCGATATCATGGGCGCTTTCGCCAACCGCCGGACGACGCAAATCGTCGCCGCGGTCTGCGCTGGCGCGGTGTTGTTGCTCAACGTCGTGCTCATCTCTCAGACATTCGGCATTGCGATCCCTCGCTGAGCCTTGAACTCATAGCGGCATTTTCCAGCAATACGCGAAGACGTTGGGGATATGCGGCAAGACCGGCAATGATCCGGGCTTCGCGAGAATCTCTCGGCGAATCTGATCTCGTGGCGCCGAAAGGGCCACGAAACCGACATCGCTGGAAACGAGGGCGCAGACACGGAGAAGCAAATTGGCGGTCAGCATCGGCGAGGTTTTGCATAGAATTGGGAAGCCTCTCATCCAGGCGTCGTATCATTCATCGCTGCAATCCCTGGCGCGGCTGTTCCGCTATTCGGGGGTGGAGGCCGTTTTGTTGATCGATCAGGAGAGGCGGGTCATCGGGGTCGTCACGCCCAGCTCCATCGCCGCTCAGATTGCACGAAACGCCAAAGCCGAAACGGCCGACCGGATTTTCTTTTCATTTCCTGAAGATGTAGGGTGTTGTTCCGCGTGGGATGATCTCGACGACGTGGCCGTGAGAATGTTCCGGAAGGGACATTCGGTCCTTCTGGTCAATGCGAACGGCCAATATAGCGCGACCATTACGCTTGAGAGATTGTGTGACGCGATGATGTAGCCTTTTAGAAATCCAGATACAGGCTCCTCGCCTTTTTCGATTGATTTGGCGCGTCGTTCCCCCGTCAGTTTATGCCGCATCAACCCCTCGGCCGCTCAGGGCCAATCCGCCACTCGCTTTCATGCCTAACGCTTTGCGTTTTCTGGGCCGGAGTCAATACACGGCTTGTCCAGGCGCCGACGCCACGCGACGTCAGACCAGCACGAGCTTGGCGCCGGCCGCGAGCAGGATGATGGCCAGAATATAGCGCAGCGTGCTTTCCGGTAGGCGGCTGCTGCCGGCATAGGCGCCCAAGGCGCCGCCCACGCCGACCGCCGCGAGCCAGACGGGGAGAGCGTGCGGGGCGGCGCCCAGAATGTGGAACGCCCCGATCAGGGCGGCGCCGGAGTTCAGGAGATTGTAGGCCGCTGTGACGGCCGCCGTCCGGCGCATGCTGACCCAGTTCATCGACAGGATGACCGGCGCCAGGAAAATGCCGCCGCCCGTCCCGGTCGTCCCGGAAACGAAGCCGATGACGCCGCCCGCGATCAGCGCGCCGATCAGCGGCGGGCGTTCCGGAGGCGACAAGGTGGAACGGCGGTTCTTCTCGGCCGAGCGGAGCATTTGCAGCCCCGAAAGCAGCAGGATCGCCCCGACCGTCGGATAATAGAAATGCGATGGCAGTTGCACGGCGCCGCCGATGAGCGAGAACGGAACGCCCAGAACGCCGAAGGGATAGAAGGCGCGCATCGACAGGTGGCCGCCGCGCCAGAATTGATAAGTTCCAATCGCGGCGACAAGGAGATTCAGCGATAGCGCCGTGGTCTTCATGGTCGCCGGCGCGAGATGGAAAAGCGCCATCGCGGCCAGATAGCCCGAGGCGCCGGCTTGACCGACCGACGCATAAGCCGCGGCGATAACGAAAAAGAGA
>NZ_JAYSBG010000499.1:0-1890 GCF_041915505.1 Rhodoblastus sp.
AAAGCGGCGAATATGAGCGATAACCATTTGTTTGATAGCGTGTTTCTTGCCAAATTGTTAGCGCGGAGGCTAAAATGTGCTTTATCGGAACAGGCGTCAGCTTCGCGTTAACCCTTTTCAGCCCGGGCGCAGGGACCGTTGAACATTGAAAAATGAGGCCGGAGCGCTTATTGAAGAGGCTCCGGCGTCGCGCGCCGACGTTTTGAAAGGCCGGCGCGGTCCGCGCGCCGCTTCCTCGCCGCCTCGACAGGGCGGCCCAGCCTCGGGCCGGATCACGAATTCATGAACGCCGCATCGCCCCCTCTCAACAGCCTCGACCTGCCGGGCCCGCCCGCGCAGAGCCGCGTGGTCGTGGCCATGTCGGGCGGCGTCGATTCCTCGGTGGTCGCCGCCTTGCTCAAGGAGCAGGGCTATGACGTCGTCGGCGTCACCATGCAGCTTTACGACCACGGCGAGGCCGAGCATCGTCCGGGCGCGTGCTGCGCCGGGCAGGATATTTTCGACGCCCGCCAGGCGGCGGCGCGGATCGGCATTCCGCATTATGTGCTGGATTATGAATCGCGCTTCCGCGCTAAGGTGATCGACGCCTTCGCGCAATCCTACGCCGAGGGCGAGACGCCGATCCCCTGCGTGACCTGCAATCAGCAGATCAAATTTGTCGATCTGTTCGACATGGCGCGCGACCTCGGCGCCGACGCGCTGGCGACCGGCCATTATATCGCCTCGCGCGCCGAGGGGGCCGAGCGCGCGCTTTACCGCGCCAAGGATGCGGATCGCGACCAGAGCTATTTCCTGTTCGCCACCACGCGCGAGCAATTGCGCCTGTTGCGCTTTCCACTCGGCGAAATGAGCAAGCCGGACGTGCGCGAGCACGCGCGCCGGTTCGGCCTCGCCATAGCCGACAAGCCGGATAGCCAGGACATCTGTTTCGTGCCGACCGGGCGCTATAGCGATATTGTCGAGAAACTGGCGCCCCAGGCGGCGACGCCCGGCGAAATCGTCCATGTCGACGGCCGCGTGCTCGGACGCCATGCCGGCGTCATGCATTACACCATCGGCCAGCGGCGCGGCCTCGGTCTCGGCTCGGCCGGCGCCAGCGCCGGCGAGCCGCTTTATGTCGTCAAGATCGACGCGGCGCGGGCCCGCGTGACGGTTGGCCCGCGTTCGGCGCTGGCGACCAAGAACGTCGTGCTGCGCGACGTCAACTGGATCGGCCCCGGCGCGCTGGAGGATATTGCGGGAGGCCTCGAGATCGCCGTGCGGGTGCGCTCGACGCGCCCGCCGGTCCCGGCCGTGCTGGAGCGCCGCGACGGCGAGATCTGGGTCGAATTCGTCGATGACGAAAGCGGCGTCGCGCCGGGCCAGGCCTGCGTGTTCTACGAGAACGCCGAACCGCGCGCCCGGGTGCTGGGCGGCGGCTTCATCCGTGTGGCGCAGCCGGCCTTTATCGCGCAGCCCGCGCCGCGCGCGGCGGCTTTATGACGGAAGCGCGTCGCGAACTCGCGCGTCTGGAAAATGCGCATGTCGAGGAGGCCTATGCCCGCTGGGCGCCGGTCTATGATCTGGCCTTCGCCGCGATCATGGCGCCGGGGCGGCGCGCCGCCGTCGCCGCCGCGCAAAGGCGGGGCGGACTGATTCTCGACGTCGGCGTCGGCACCGGGCTGGAGCTGCCGATGTTCGATCCGACTGTTTCGGTGATCGGGGTCGATCTGTCGGAGCCCATGCTGCGCCGCGCCCAGTCGCGCGTAACGCAGGAGAAATTACTGCAGGTCGCCGGGCTTTCTGTCATGGACGCGACGCGCCTCGCTTTTCCGACCGCGCATTTCGACGCCGTGGTCGCGCCTTATGTGCTGACGGTGGTGCCCGATCCCGCCGCGACGCTGGACGAAC
>NZ_JAYSBG010000500.1:0-1884 GCF_041915505.1 Rhodoblastus sp.
GCGAAATATGCGGACGTGTTCAAGGGCGACGTCAACTGGCGCCGCGTCAAGGCGCCGCATAGCCAGACCTATTCCTGGGACAACAAGTCGACCTACGTTCAGAACCCGCCCTATTTCAAGGGCATCGCCATGGAGCCCAAGCCGGTGACGGATATCGAGGGCGCCCGGGTGCTGGCTCTGTTCGGCGACAAGATCACCACCGACCATATTTCCCCGGCCGGTTCGATCAAGGCGGCCTCGCCCGCCGGCAAATATCTGCAAGCCAACAAGGTGAAGCCGGAAGACTTCAACCAATACGGCACGCGGCGCGGCAACCACGAAGTGATGATGCGCGGCACGTTCGCCAATATCCGCATCAAGAACTTCATTCTGGCTGACGATGCCGGCAATGTGCCGGAAGGCGGCAATACCAAATATTTCCCCGGCGGCGACGTTCTGTCGATCTATGACGCCGCGATGAAATATGAAAAGGCCAAAGTGCCGCTGGTCGTGTTCGCCGGCGTCGAATATGGCAATGGCTCCTCGCGCGACTGGGCGGCCAAGGGCACCAATCTGCTCGGCGTGCGCGCGGTCATCGCCGAGAGCTTCGAGCGCATCCATCGCTCCAATCTCGTCGGCATGGGCATCCTGCCCCTGACCTTCGAGGAAGGCACGAGCTGGAAATCGCTCGGCCTCAAGGGCGACGAGCTGGTGACCATCAAGGGCCTCACCTCGCTGGAGCCGCGCCAGAAGATGGAAGCGGAAATCACCTATGCCGACGGCACGGTGAAGAAGGTTCCGCTCAACAGCCGCATCCTGACCGCTGACGAAATCGAATATTACAAGAACGGCGGCATCCTGCATTACGTGCTGCGCCAGCTCGCCGCCTGAGCGGCGCGTTTCGCGCGAGAAATCAAGGCCGCCGGAACGATCCGGTGGCCTTTTTCGTCAGGCGCGCGACGCCAGCGCCGCGACATGGTCGGCCAGCGCCAGCGAAGCGGTCAGGCCCGGCGATTCGATGCCGAACAGATGGATCAGGCCCGGGACGCCGTGCTGCGCGGGGCCCTGCACGACAAAATCCTGCCGTCCGACTTGGGGCGGCACGATCTTGGGCCGGACGCCGGCATAGGCTGGCGTCAATTGTCCGTCTTTCAGGTCCGGCCAATAGAGCCGGATCGCCGCGTAAAAGCGTTCCGCGCGCGCGGGATCGACGCTGTAATCGACATGGTCGATCCATTCGACATCGGGACCGAACCGCGCCTGGCCGCCGAGATCGAGGGTCAGATGCGTGCCGAGACCGCCCGGAACGGGCGCGGGATAGATCAGCCGCGAGAACGGCGAACGCCCGGCGAGGGCGAAATAACTGCCCTTGGCGAAAAAAGCTTTGGGGACCTGTTCGGCGGGAAAACCCTCGAACCGCCGCGCCAGATCGGGCGCGTAAAGGCCGGCTGAATTGACGCACAGGCCGCAGCGGAGCCGCATCGGCGCATCGCCGCCGAGCGTCAATTCGACGCCCTTGTCGGAAATCCGGCCCGCGACGACCGGCGTCCTGAGCGCCAGAACCGCGCCAAGGGCCTCGGCCTCCGCCAGCAGAGCCAGCATAAAACCGTGGCTGTCGATAATGCCTGTCGAGGGCGACAGCAACGCCGCCTCGCAACGGAGCGCGGGCTCCAGCATGCGGGCCTCGGCCGCGTTCATTTCAACGAGGTCGCCGACGCCATTCTTTTCCGCGCGCGTCTTGATCGCGGCGAGCTGGCCGATCTCCGCCGTCGACGTCGCGACGACGAGCTTGCCGCAGCGGCGATGCGCCACGCCGCGTTCGGCGCAGAAATCATAGAGCGCGCGCCGGCCCTCGACGCAGAACCGGGCCATCAGGCTGCCAGGATCGTAATAAAGGCCGGCGTG
>NZ_JAYSBG010000501.1:0-1848 GCF_041915505.1 Rhodoblastus sp.
GTGACGAATTCATGATCGAACGGCATGCCGCGCCAGCGCCAGACATAGCCGGAGCCGGTCACCACAATGACGGGCGCGGCGATCCCGACGAGCGAGGCGATCAGAGCCGGATTCATGACGGCGGCGCCGGGACAGCGGACAAGACAACCTCGCGAGGCTGGCGCGAGCGGCGCCGATTCGACGCTCGCACCCTATCGTCGGCCGTGGCGGGGCGGCAAGCCGCCCCGATCTCCCGCGGCGCGATTGTTTTTTAACGCTCGGCGAGGCCTAATCGCGCCCTTCTTCGGAGTGTCTTATGTTCGCGCTTCTGGCCCAGAAACGTTTCGCGCCCTTGTTCTGGACGCAATTCCTTGCCGCCTTCAACGATAATTTCCTCAAGAACGCGCTGATTTTCCTCATCATGTACAAGATGTCGGGGCCGCATGCGGAATCCTTGATCACCTTGGCCGGCGCGATCTTCATCCTGCCCTTCTTCGTCCTGTCCGGCCTTGGCGGCCAGCTTGCCGACCGCTACGACAAGGCCTTGCTCGCCCGCCGGATCAAATTCGTCGAGATTTTCGCCGCTTTGGTCGCCGTCGCCGGCTTCGCCTGGCAGTCCGTGCCGGTGCTTTTCCTCGCGCTCGCCTTGTTCGGCGTGCTGTCGACGCTGTTCGGCCCGATCAAATATGGCATCCTGCCCGACCATCTGTACAAATCGGAGCTTCCGGCCGGCAATGCGCTGATCGAAGGCGCGACCTTCATCGCCATCCTGCTGGGCACTATTGTCGGCGGCCTCGCCTCGCGCGACGGCGGCGATCCGGCGACCATTTCGGGCGCCATGCTGCTGGTCGCCGTCGGCTGCTATGCCGCCAGCCGCTTCATCCCGCCGACCGGCGGCGAAGCGCCCGATCTGACCATCGACGCCAATATCTTCCGCTCGACGCGCGATCTGCTGCAGGACCTGTGGGCCGACAAGAGGCTGTGGCGCGCCGGCGTCATGGTCAGCCTGTTCTGGATGTTCGGCGCCATCGCTCTGTCCGTCCTGCCGCCGATGATCAAAATGCGGATGGGCGGCGAGGAAATGGTGGTCAGCATCTATCTCAGCCTGTTCGCCATTTCGGTGGCGCTGGGCTCGGCGCTTGGTTCGTTTTTCTGCAGCGGCCGCATCGTGCTGCTGCCGGCGCCCATCGCCACGCTGGCGCTTGGCCTGTTCGCGGCGGACCTCGCCTTCGCGCTCCACGCCATGGCGCCAGCGGCGGCCGAGCTTCACGCCGGCGCGTTCTTCCGGCAGCCCGCCGCCTGGCGCGTCGGAATCGACCTCGCCGGCATGGCGGTCGCGGGCGGCGTGCTGGCGGTGCCGAGCTTCGCCGCCGCGCAGGCCTGGGCGCCGGCCGAGCGGCGCGCGCGCATCGTCGCCGCCATCAATGTGCTGAACGCCGCCTTCATGGTGGTGGGGGCGCTCGCCGTCACCGCTCTACAGGCCAAGGGCCTCGGGCTCGACGGCGTCTTCGCCTTGATGGCGGTCGCGGCGGCTATCAGCGCGATCTGGATGTTCGCGCGGCTGCCGACCAATCCGATGCGCGATTTCCTGTCGATCCTGTTCCGCGCCTTCTACCGGCTGGAGGTGAAGGGGCGCGACAATATCGCCAAGGCCGGCCCGAACGCCATTATCGCGCTGAACCATGTCAGCTTTCTCGATGCGGCGCTGGCGCTGTCGCTGCTGGAAGACGAGCCGATCTTCGCCATCGACTCCAGCATTGCGCAACGCTGGTGGGTCACGCCGTTCCTGCGTTTCGTGCGCGCCTTGCCGCTCGACCCGACCAAGCCGATGGCGACGCGCAGCCTGATCCAGGCCGTGCGCAAGGGCGA
>NZ_JAYSBG010000502.1:0-1833 GCF_041915505.1 Rhodoblastus sp.
ATTTCGAGGAAAATTGCAGATAAGTGAGGCCGCCGGTGGTGTTGGCGGCCTTGGCGGCCTGCCATTTGTCGGCGCATTGCTTCATCGCCGATTCTTCCGCTTGCGCGGACCCCAGGCCAATAAGGGCGACAGCGCCCGCGAGCATGAAAGCGGAACGGATGGACATGGACGTGCTCCCCAGCAGACAGCCCGCGACAAACGGCGCGGGATCAAGGCCAAGCTTTCCAATTTTTTCGTTCCCGTCAATGCGGAGCAACCGCATTTCATTGTGAAAACCCGAGACGAAAATCCTGCGAAAGCCCTTCTTTCTCGGCCCGCGCGGCTGAACCGGGCGTGAACGCCGCCCCGAAACGAAACCGGGGCCGCTCGGGCCCCGGTCGCCGAACCTTCGTTCAGCTGATTTTGGCGGAGACGATCTTGTCCGGATCGCGCACCGGTTCGCCGCGCTTGATCTTGTCGACATTCTCCATGCCGGAGATCACCTCGCCCCAGACCGTATATTGGCGGTCGAGGAAGCGGGCGTCGTCGAAGCAGATGAAGAATTGCGAATTGGCCGAATCCGGATTCTGCGCGCGGGCCATCGAAGCCGTGCCGCGCACATGCGGCGCGGTGTTGAACTCGGCCTTGAGGTTCGGATATTTCGAACCGCCGGTGCCGGTGCCGTGCGGGCAGCCGGTCTGGGCCATGAAGCCCTCGATCACGCGGTGGAACACAACGCCGTCATAGAAACCTTCGCCGACCAGTTTCTTGATATGGGCGACATGGTTGGGCGCGAGATCGGGCCGCATGCGGATCACCACCGGACCTTTGGTGGTTTCCAGCGTTAACAGATTGCCTTCGTCGGACATGAGCTTTTCCTGCGTTGAGTGAGGTTGCGGCGCCGCAGGCCAGGAGCGAATGCGACCATAGGGCGTCTTGGACGCCCGTCTCGCGACGGGCTATGGCTTGATGCGAGGGGCGCCCTGCCCGCGACAGGTCGCGGGCAGGGCAAAACTCAAAAGTTACGCGCCGAGTTTCATGCTGATGATCTTGTCGGGATTCTGCGGCGGCTCGCCGCGCTTGATCTTGTCGACAAACTCCATGCCGGAGACCACTTCGCCCCAGACCGTATATTGCCCGTCGAGGAAAGGCGACGGCGCGAAGCAGATGAAGAATTGCGAATTGGCCGAATTCGGCGATTGCGAACGGGCCATACCGAGCGTGCCGCGCACGAAGGGCGCCTTTGAGAATTCCGCCGGAATATTAGGCAGGTCGGAGCCGCCCATGCCGGTGCCGGTCGGATCGCCGGTCTGCGCCATGAAGCCGTCGATGACGCGATGGAACACGATGCCGTCATAGAAGCCGCGCTTCACCAGCGTCTTGATCTGCTCGACATGTTTCGGCGCGAGATCGGGACGCAGGCGGATGACCACAGTGCCGTCCTTGAGCTGCATATAGAGCAGGTTGGACGGATCATCCCCTGCGCGCGCGGCGCCTGCGGCGCCCAGAACGCCCGCCGCGCCCAGCGCCATGGCGGCAAATTGGCGACGGCTGAACGGCCGCGCGGAAAAATCGGACATGCTTCCTCCTTCAGTTTCTCGCCGCCGCCTTTCTGCGGCGGTTCACTTTCGCGCCTTGCTCCGCAAAGCCTCGACGACGAGCGGCGGCGCGAAGGCCGAGACGTCCCCGCCCATCAGAGCGATCTGACGAACCAGGGTCGCCGTTATATGGCGTACATTGAGGCCGGCGGGAAGGAAAACCGTCTGCACTTCCGGGGCCATCACCCCGTTCATGCCGGCCATCGACATTTCATAATCGAGATCGGAGCCGTCGCGCAGGCCGCGAATGATGATG
>NZ_JAYSBG010000503.1:0-1830 GCF_041915505.1 Rhodoblastus sp.
GGGGGTTCTCCATGAGTGAACGCATTTCGTCCGATCTGCAATCGGGCGCGCTGATCTATCACCAGCATCCGCGTCCCGGCAAAATGGAGATCCGCGCGACCAAGCCGCTCGGCAACCAGCGCGACCTTGCCCTCGCCTATTCGCCGGGCGTCGCCGCCCCCTGTCTCGAAATCGCCGCCGATCCGGCCAAGGCCGCCGATTACACTGTACGCCAGAACCTGGTCGCCGTGGTGACCAACGGCACGGCCGTGCTCGGCCTCGGCGACATCGGCCCGCTGGCCGCCAAACCGGTGATGGAAGGCAAGGCGGTTCTGTTCAAGAAATTCGCCGGCATCGACGTGTTCGACATTGAGGTCGCCGAAAACGACGTCGAAAAGCTGGTCGACGCCATCGCCGCGCTGGAGCCGACCTTCGGCGGCATCAATCTCGAGGACATCAAGGCGCCTGAGTGTTTCGAGGTCGAGAAGCGCCTGCGCGAGCGCCTGTCGATCCCGGTGTTCCACGACGACCAGCACGGCACCGCCATCATCGTCGGCGCCGCCGTGCGCAATGGCCTCGAACTCGCCGGCAAGAAAATCTCCGAAGCCAAGATCGTCGCCTCCGGCGCCGGCGCAGCGGCTCTCGCCTGTCTCGAATTACTGGTGGCGCTCGGCGCCCGGCGCCAGAACATTTTCGTCTCGGACATCGAGGGCGTGGTCTACAAGGGCCGCAACAAGCTGATGGATCCGATCAAGGAGACCTTCGCGCAGGACACTTCGGCGCGCACCCTGGCCGACATCATTCCCGACGCCGACGTGTTCTTGGGCCTCTCGGCCGGCGGCGTGCTGAAGCCGGACATGGTCAAGACCATGGCCCCAACGCCGCTCATTCTGGCTCTGGCCAATCCCAATCCGGAAATCCTGCCGGAAGACGCGCTGGCCGTGCGGCCCGACGCCATGCTGTGCACCGGCCGTTCGGATTATCCGAACCAGGTCAATAATGTGCTGTGCTTTCCCTATATTTTCCGGGGCGCGCTCGACGTTCACGCCACCACGATCAACGAGGCGATGAAGCTCGCGTCGGTCGAGGCCATTTCCTCTCTGGCGCGCGAGACGCCCTCCGAAGTCGTCGCGCGCGCCTATGGCGGCGTCGCGCCGATCTATGGCAAGGATTCGCTGATCCCCTCGCCGTTCGATCCCCGCCTCATCCTGCGCATCGCCCCCGCCGTGGCCCGCGCGGCCATGGACAGCGGCGTGGCGAAAAAGCCGATTGAGGATTTCGTCGCCTATCAGGAAAAGCTGGAGCGCACGGTCTATCGTTCGGGCTTCATCATGAAGCCGCTGATGCTGGCGGCCAAGGCCGCGCCCAAGCGCGTGGTCTATACCGAGGGCGAGGACGAGCGCGTGCTCCGCGCGGTCCAGTCGGTGATCGAGGAAGGCATCGCCAAGCCGATCTTGATCGGCCGCCGCGCCGTGGTCGAGAAGCGCATCAACGCTTTCGGCCTGTCGATCGCGCCCGAACGCGATTTCGAACTGGTCGATCCGCAGAGCGACCCGCGCTACAACGATTATGTCGCTACCCTGCTGTCGGTCGCCGGCCGGCGCGGCATCAATCCGAACACTGCGCGCACCCTGGTGCGCACCAACGCCACCGTGATCGGCGCCCTCGCTCTGGTGCGCGGCGAGGCCGACGCCCTGCTCTGCGGCCTTGAAGGCCGGTTCGGCTCGCGTCTGTCCTATCTGCGCGACATTGTCGGCCTCGCGCCGGGCGTCAGCGAATATTCCTCGCTGAGCCTGCTGATCAGCAGCAAGGGCGCCTTCTTCATGGCCGACACCCATGTCAGGCGGAACC
>NZ_JAYSBG010000504.1:0-1816 GCF_041915505.1 Rhodoblastus sp.
AGGTCGCGCTGGTTGCCGAGCGGCTTGGTCGCGCGGATCTCCATTTTGCCGGGACGCGGATGCTGGTGATAGATCAGCGCGCCCGATTGCAGATCGGACGAAATGCGTTCACTCATGGAGAACCCCCTGAAGTCGTGAGCGGTCGCGCCGCGCGGTCGATCCGCGCGATTCCCTTCGCCGCCTTGTTCAACTCATGCCAATCGGCCCGCGCGGGCGGGTCAACCCCGACGATCGGCCCGCGGGAGCGGGCCGGTCACCTCGATTCACGCCGCTTCAGAGCCTGGTCCCGGACACCGGCTTGGCGGGGCTCGAAGGGGCGGGCGCGCTCGTGACCTCCAGACGATCCAGGAAGGCGCTCGGGTCTTCGATATGAGCGAATTCATCGAGTTTCAAGGGCGAATCCTTGCCCTTGAGCCGAAGCGTAAGAGTCTTGGGATCGGCGATGAATTTCGAGACCGCCTGGGAGGCGACCGCGATGGCTGGGGCGCCGGAGAAAAGCAGCGGCGCCTGGGAGACGATCGCGCGCCATTCGGCCTTGACGGCGTCGGGGGCCTTGCCCTGACTCAGCGCGACAAAGGTGACCACCTTGTCGAACAGGCCGGCGTTGTCGACGTCGATCTGGGCCCAGTCGAGAAAAACCTGGCGCACGGCCTCTTCGCGGGCCTCCTTGTCGCCGTCGAAAACAATCCGGCCCACGCCCGAGAACTGACCGCTGAGCGCGATGCGGCCGATATTCTTCAGGTCGAGCGCATAGGTCTTGAGGGCGTAGGTCTTGGCGGTGGAATCATAGGCGCCGGCGAAGCGGAATTCGCCGGAAAGCTCGGGATAGCCGAAAGCGGCCAGCGTCTGCCCGCCCTTGGATTGCGGGGGCAGCTTCACATTGACGCCGCTCATCGTCGCCGAACCGTCGCGCGGCGCGCCGTCGGGGTCGAAGTTCTGGTCGATCGTGGTCGCGCCGAAGTGAAGCAGAACGCGATTGCCGCCCGGCGCGCCGGCGGGCGTGGCCTTGTCCACCGCGGAGAGGTCGCCGCCGTCCCAGCCGAGATGGCTGAAGCGAAAGGCGGCGGCTCCGGGGTCACCGGCGCGCAAGGCCGCCGCGAGGCCCGGCATGGAGATCTTCTCGATCCGCAGGGCGCCAAGCTTGAGCGAGGCGTCGCCGCTGTCGTCGGGCAGCACGCCCTCGGCTGAGGCGACGGCGAGGCTTTGCGCGCCGCCATGGGAAATCGATTCGGCGACAATGTCGCGCAGGGTGAAATGATCGCCGCCCTCGGTCTGGACCTCGGCTTCCGGAATGGTCACCCGGCTCGCCTCCATTCGCTCCAGCAGGGCGCCGAGATCCTCGCGCGACAGGGCGCCGGTGAACAGGTTGGTCGCCTCGGCCTGCGAGAGATTGCCGTCCTTGATCGTGATGTTTTTGAACACGATCTTGCCGCCATCCGACTTGCTGGCCAGCACGGCTTCGGCGATGACCACATCGCCGGCCAGAGCCGGAGCGGCGCCGAACGAGACCGCGAGCAGGACCAGGGCGGCGCTGGAGAGGCGCCGCCAGGATTGGGGCGGCCGGGAATGGGGCGGCCAAGAATAAGGCGGCCGGGAAACATGCGTCATGAAAACCTCCGGGGGCGTTCAACTTCGGCGGATTCGCGGCGCCTGCCAAGCAGAACGGATGCAGGGGTAGGCGCGCGGGCCCGAGAGGCGTAAAAAGACCCCCGGCGTGCGTCAAAATTCTGGCACGGAACTGGTATCCCCGGCGAGCGATTCCATTTGCCGGACAAATGGCGGGTTTGGAGAAGGACAATGGTTGAAGTTGTGACGC
>NZ_JAYSBG010000505.1:0-1805 GCF_041915505.1 Rhodoblastus sp.
GCGACCGTCTCGCCGGGGCGCACGGTGAAACTGACGTCGTCCACCGCCTTGCGCCGCTCGTCATAGGCGAAAGTGACGTGGTCGAATGTCACCTCGCCGTTCAGCCGGCCCGGATCGACCGCGCCGGGCTTGTCCGCGACGCTCGGCTTGGTGTCCATGACCTCGAAGAAGTCGTTGATCTTCGGCGCCTGCATGAAGAGATAGTTCACGAAGCCGACCACCTGCTCCAGCCGCGCGACCAGCATGGTGGCGAAATTCATGAAGGTGACGATCACGCCGATGGTCGCCAGATTCTGGAAATGCAGCCAGACGCCGATCACGAAAATCGAGAGCAGGCTCAAGGTGGCGGAAGCGCGCGTCGCCACGGCGGCGAGCGCCCACCACGACAGAACGGGAAGCTGCGCCGCCAGCACCTGATCGATGATCTGGCGGACGCCGCGCGATTCGCTCTCGACGCGCGTGAAGGACTGGATGACCGGCACATTGCCGAGCACATCCGAGGCGCGTTCGGCGAGTTGGGCGTTATGCACTTCCACTCGCGCCTGCAAGCCCTCGGTCCGGCGCAGGACGAACACGGTGAGCAGGCCGAAAAAGGCCACCAGTACGACCAGAACGAGGCCAAGCCGCCAGTTCACGAACAAAGTCGCCGGCAACAGGATGAACAGCGCGACCATGGACGCGCAATTCTCGCGGAAGAAGGACAGCCAGATTCCGGCCATGCCGCTGGAGCCTTCCAGCATGATCTTCAGCAGTCGGCCGGAATGGGTCGCGCCGTGGAAGCTCAAGGGCAGTTCGAGCAGATGGTCGAAAAAGTTGGCCATTACCGCGAGACGGCGGCGATGCGACAATCGATCGGCGTGCAGCGCCACGGTCACCGCCGCGATGATCGAGAACAGGCCGAATCCGACCCAGGCGCCCATCATCGGCGTCAGTTCGGCCCAGGTCGGATCGCGATGCGCGGCCTGCGCGCCAGTCAGTTTGTCGATGATGCGGCCGAACAGCACCGGCTCCACGAATTGCGCGCTGGCGAGGGCCAGATTGGCGAAAACGAGGAGAATGGCGAGCGGACGCTCGGGCGCGAGCTGGGCGAGAACCCGGCGGTAAACATTCAGCACAAACATTTACGCGACGATTCCGATGAAGAATGCGGAAACTATAATCCGTTTCGCGGTTCCGTGTCCCGCCGGATCAGATCGTCTGGTTATAGGCGCCGACTTCGGGGTTTTCGCGCAGCACGGCGTCCACCGCCTTGAACATGGCGTGGAGATTGTCCTTCGAGGCCGGGCTCTCGACCACCACCACCAGTTCCGGCTTGTTGGACGAGGCGCGCACCAGGCCCCAGGTGCCGTCCTCCACCGTCACGCGCACGCCATTGACCGTGACAAGGCTCGTGATCTTCTGGCCGATGATCGGCTCCCCCTTGTCCTGCATCGCCTTGAACCGTGCGACCACCTTATCGACCACGCCATATTTCACCTCATCGGCGCAATGCGGCGACATGGTGGGCGAGCCCCAGGTCTTGGGCAGGTCGGCATAGAGATCGGCCATGCTCTTGCCCGGGTTGCGGTCGAGCATTTCCAGCACATGGACCGCCGTCAGCAGGCCGTCGTCATAGCCGCGCCCGACCGGCGCGTTGAAGAAGAAATGGCCGGATTTCTCGAAACCGGCGAGCGCCTTCAGATCGTTGACGCGGCGCTTGATGTAGGAATGGCCGGTCTTCCAGTAATCGGCCTTGACGCCCTGCGCCTTGAGCACCGGATCGCTGGCGAACAGGCCGGTCGATTTGACGTCGACCACGAAGGTCG
>NZ_JAYSBG010000506.1:0-1789 GCF_041915505.1 Rhodoblastus sp.
GAGGAGGGCTCGCGCGACTTCGGCTGCGCCAAAGCGTAGCAGGTCTTGGTCTTGCCCTGCGTCGCATAGGCGCCCCATTCGCCGAAGGTTCCGAGCTGCACGGCCTTGCCGGGCTCGGCGCCCTTGGCGGCTTTGGCGTCCTTGCCCTTGGCGGCGTCCGTCGCGGGCGCGGTCTTGGAATGGCTGGTCTTGTCCTTGGCCAGGACAGTCGGCGCCGGGCCGAGCGCGCAGACGAAGGCCAAGGCGGCGCCGGCGAACAGAATGCGCGTGCGGGGAAGGGCGATGGCGATCATGAAACGATCTGGGCTCCGGTGGCGGGAACGAATCGGCAGGGTGAATCATAGCGCCAATCGCAGGCGCGGGAATCCCCGCCGCGCTGGCTTTATGAGCGGAAACGGGCAAAAATCCGTTCCGCGACAGGCTCTGCCGGCGCCGTATTTTGACGGCGCCGGCCACCCTGCCCCGAAATGGAAAGAGATTCAATGATCGCCGCGCTTTGCGAAACCTTTGGCCCGCCTGAAAATCTCGTTCTGCGCGAATTGCCCGATCCTCTGCCCGGACCGGGCGAGGTTCTGGTTGCGCCGGCGCGCGTCGCGCTGAATTTTTTCGACACTTTGATCATCGAGAACAAATATCAGCTCAAGCCGGCGTTGCCTTTTTCGCCGGGCGGCGAGTTCTGCGGAACGGTGCTGGCCTTGGGCGCGGGCGTCGAGGGCTTCGCCATCGGCCAGCGCGTCGCCGGCTATTGCTCCTATGGCGCGGCGCGCTCGCGACTGGTTCTGCCGGCCGCGATCCTGACCGCCGTCCCCGACGCTTTGAGCGACGACCAGGCCGCCGGCCTGTTCATCACCTATGGTACGTCGATGTATGGGCTGCAGCAGCGGGCCGCCCTCCAGCCGGGCGAGACGCTTGCCGTGCTCGGCGCCTCGGGCGGGGTGGGGCTGGCCGCCGTCGAGATCGGCGCGGCCGTGGGCGCCCATGTCATCGCCTGCGCCTCGTCGCCGGACAAGATCACCTTTGCGAAACAATATGGCGCGCATGACGGCGTCGATTACGCCAGCGAAGAGCTGAAAGAGGCGCTGAAACAGCGCACGGGCGGGAAGGGCGTGGATTGCGTCTATGACGCCATCGGCGGCGATTATAGCGAGGCGGCATTGCGGGCCATGGCCTGGAACGGCCGTTTTCTGGTGGTCGGCTTCGCGGCGGGCGAAATCCCCAAAATGCCGCTCAATCTCGTCTTGTTGAAAGGCTGCGCCATTCTCGGCGTCTATTGGGGCGAGTTCGTCAAGCGCGAGCCGCGCGCCCACAGCGAGAATATGGCGCAGATCTTCGACTGGACCGCGAGGAAGATCCTCTCCGCCCATGTCCACGCCGTCCTGCCGCTCAATGAGATCGCCAAGGCCCTGAATATGCTGAAGGAGCGCAAGGCGCAGGGAAAAATCGTGCTGTCGATCCCGCAATAGGCCTATTTTCGCGCTGGCTTGGCCGCGCGCGCCCGCATAGATTGGGCCGTCTTCGGGGCGAAGACGGCCGCCGCCGCCGCCCGACGTCTGAAGAGGAAGAGCCGCCATGTCGTTCTCATCGCGCCTGCGCAATCTTGTCGCCGTCGTCCTGCTCGGCGTCGGCCTTTCGGCCTGCGGCTACAACACCATTCCGACCGCAGAGGAAACCGCCAAGGCGCGCTGGGCCGACGTCCAGAACAATTACCAGCGTCGCGCCGACCTGATCCCCAATCTCGTCGCCACCGTCCAGGGCTACGCCAAGCAGGAAAAGGACGTGCTGACCGCCG
>NZ_JAYSBG010000507.1:0-1784 GCF_041915505.1 Rhodoblastus sp.
CTGAATATAAGCGCCGAAACGCCCGTCGCGCAGGGTGATTTCCAGCCCCGTCTTCGGATCCTCGCCCAGAACCTTGACGCCGGGGCGCTCGCCCTCGGCCGCCTTGGCCGCATCGCCGCGATCCGACAAGGTGCGGGTGAATTTGCATTCCGGATAATTGGAGCAGCCGATGAAGGCGCCGAACTTGCCGAGCTTCAGCGAGAGCTGGCCGTTGCCGCAGGAAGGGCAGGCGCGGGGATTGGAGCCGTCTTCCTTGGCCGGGAAAATATGCGGCCCGAGCAGGTCGTTCAGCCCGTCCAGCACCTGCGTCGTGCGCAGCTCCTTGGTGCCGTCGATGGCGGCCGAAAAATCGCGCCAGAAATCGCGCAGCACCGCTTTCCAGTCGATCTCGGCGTTGGAGACGCGGTCGAGCTGCTCTTCCAGTGCGGCGGTGAAGTCATATTGCACGTAGCGGCCGAAGAAGCTTTCCAGAAAGGCCGTGACCAGCCGCCCCTTGTCCTCGGGTACGAGGCGCTTTTTTTCGAGCTTCACATAATCGCGTTCGCGCAGCACGGCGAGCGTCGAGGCATAGGTCGAGGGACGGCCGATGCCGAGCTCTTCCATCCGTTTTACCAGGGTCGCCTCGGTATAGCGCGGCGGCGGCTCGGTGAAATGCTGGGTGGCGTCGATCTTGTCCTTCTTGAGCGCCTCGCCCTTGTCGAGCGCGGGCAGGCGGCCGGATTCCTCGTCCTCCTCGTCGTCCTTGCCTTCCTGATAGAGTTTCAGGAAGCCGTCGAAGCGGACGACCTGGCCGGTCGCGCGCAGATCGAGCGTGCGGGCGCCAGCCTTGGCCTCGATTTCAGCCGTGGTCCGCTCCAGCAGCGCCGATTCCATCTGGCTCGCCACCATGCGGGTCCAGATCAGCTCATAGAGCCGCGCCTGATCGCCTTCGAGATGACGGGCCATGTCCTTGGGCAGGCGCGACATGTCGGTCGGGCGGATTGCCTCATGGGCTTCCTGCGCGTTCTTGGCCTTGACCTGATATTTGCGCGGAACGCCCGGCACATATTTGTCGCCGAATTCCCGGCCGATCACCTTTCGCGCGGCGGCGACGGCCTCGGGCGCCACATCCACGCCGTCGGTGCGCATATAGGTAATGAGGCCGGCGGTCTCGCCGCCGATATCCACGCCCTCATAAAGCCTCTGGGCGACGCGCATGGTGATTTCCGGCGCCATGCCGAGCTTGCGCGAGGCTTCCTGTTGCAGGGTCGAAGTGGTGAAGGGCGCGTAGGGGTGGCGTTTGGCCGGCTTGGCCTCGACCGAAACCACGGTGAAGGCCGCGTTTTCGAGGTCGCGCTTGAAAGCCTCCGCCTCGGCGCCCGCGCCAATGTCGAGGCGCGTGATCTTCTTGCCGTCGGCGCCGACGAGGCGGGCGGTGAAAGGCGCGTCGGCCTGATTGCGCAAATGGGCGACCAGCGACCAATATTCGCGGGCGACGAATTTCTCGATTTCCAGCTCACGGTCGCAGACCAGGCGCAAAGCGACGGATTGCACGCGGCCGGCCGATCTGGCGCCCGGCAGCTTGCGCCACAGCACCGGCGACAGATTGAAACCGACCAGATAATCCAGGGCGCGACGGGCGAGATAGGCTTCGACCAGGCTCTCGTCGATCTGGCGCGGGTGCTTCATCGCCTCCAGGATCGCGTCCTTGGTGATGGCGTTGAAGACCACGCGCTCGACTGGCTTGTCCTTCAGCACGCGCTTGCCGCGCAGGACTTCGAGCACATGCCAGGAAATGGCCTCGC
>NZ_JAYSBG010000508.1:0-1771 GCF_041915505.1 Rhodoblastus sp.
GGCTTCGATTTTTTCAAGGGAGGAAAAAATGAAACTGAACCAAATTGCGGGAGCGATGACGGCCGTTGGCCTCTTGCTCCTGAATACCAGCAATGCATTCGCCGGTTCGGAATTGCCGCCCGGCGTTTCGACCGGCTTGGCGCTTGGCGCGCCTTTGCCGGAAGGCGTCTACGACGTCACGATTCCAACCTGGGGCAGTCGTTCGACCAATCCGGCGACCGATGTCGGCGCGCTGGTTCCCGCCTGGCTCATCTGGGCGACGCCCTACCACATTCTCGGCGGACAGGTCGGCCTGGCCGTCGCGACGCCGGTGGCGCAGGTCAGCATCGACAATCCGGTCGGCTTGAACAAGTCCGGCGTGATGAATCCGCTGCTGGAATTCAGGCTCAAATGGGATCTCGGCAATGGGTTCAATTTCGGCATTCACGAGGACGTCTATCTGCCCGTCGACAGCGAATTGACGAATATCGGCGTCTCCTACAATTTCGCGTCATTCATGCAGATCGCTTCGTTCAGCTATCTGAAGGACGGCTGGAACCTCACCGCGACAGGAGTGTATGGCACCGGCCGGAACGGCGATCGTCCGGGATATAATGCGCCGGATTGGTTCAACTACGACCTGACCGCGACGAAAACATTCGGCAAATGGGAAGTCGGCCCCATCGCCTTCGGCTCGACCGATCTGAGCAGCCCTCACGTGGGTTATCTCAGGCAGAGTCAGTTCGCTGTCGGCGGCCTGATTGGCTATAATTTCGGCCCGGTCGACATCCAGCTCAAATTGTCGCGCGACGTCTATCAGTCGAATTACGGCGGCTACGACACGCGGTTCTGGAGCAATATTATCGTCCCGATCTGGATGGCCCCGACGCCGCCGGCGCCGACCGTCGTGGCCGCCAAATATTAAGTCGCACTCCGGCATCTCTCAGGACCAGGCGCTCGACGTCCTAAGAGAGCTGACTGGCGCCGATGCAGGCCCCTCTGCATCGGCGCATTTTTAATGTCCTGCCGTCCCCCGAACTGGCGCGCCGGCGACAGGCCAATGGAGCGCCGGGCTTTTTGCCGCCAATCGACGCGCCGGGCGCGGATCAAGGGTGAGGCCTGAGATCTCGGTCCCACGGCTGCTTGCGGCCGCGCGCTTTGGCGGGCCGCACAAGGCGGCGCATTTCCATAGTTGAATGAGGTTCGTGCATGACGCCCCCTTGCCGTGTGAAGCGCCTTCTGGTCGCCAATCGTTCGGAAATCGCCATTCGCGTGTTCCGCGCCGCGACCGAATTGGGCATCAGGACGATCGCCATCTATGCCGAGGAGGACAAGCTTTCCCTGCATCGCTTCAAGGCGGACGAAGCCTATCAAGTTGGACGCGGCGGCGCACAGATGCTGGGAGCGCTGGACAGCTACCTTTCGATTGAGGAAGTGATCCGCGTCGCCAAGGAGGCCCGAGCCGACGCCATTCATCCGGGCTACGGCTTTCTCTCCGAAAGCCCGGAATTCGCCGACGCTTGCGCCGCGGCGGGAATTCTCTTCATCGGTCCCCGCCCGGAGACCATGCGCCTTCTCGGCAACAAGATCTCGGCGCGCAGGCTGGCGATTTCCTGCGGCGTCCCGGTCATGCCGGCGACGGGCCCATTGCCGAATGATTCCGTTGAAATCAGGCGCCTCGCGGCGATGGTCGGCTATCCCGTGATGCTCAAGGCCTCCTGGGGCGGCGGCGGGCGCGGCATGCGGCCCATTGAATCCGAAGACATGCTGCTCGACGCGGTGGCGACGGGCC
>NZ_JAYSBG010000509.1:0-1753 GCF_041915505.1 Rhodoblastus sp.
GCCGTGCCGGCGAGCGCCGCGAAACGGGCGAGATCGGGCGCGCTGAGCGAGACCTTGCCCTTGAGCTGGTTGAGGCCGAAGGCGCCGGCGGCTTCGACCGCGCCGCTGCCGGTGGTCAATTTCGCGACGGAGACATCGGCGTCGCCCGAAGGCGCGGCGCGCGCGCGCAAGGTCAGCGCGAGCTTGCCGCCGAGCGCGTCATTGAGGCCGCGGTCGCGGAAGGAGAGGCCCTCGCCCGAAGCGTCGGCGGCGAGATCGACCCGCGTCGCGGCTTCGGTCGCCAGACCGTCGGGCCGCGCCGTCACCGTCGCGTCGAAACGCCCCACGCCGCCGACCGGCGTGTTGGCGTCGGCGATGTGGAGTTGGGCGTCCAGTTTCGGCGCCAGCAGCGGGCCCAGCGCGTCAAGCCGGAATTCCAGCGCGCCGATCTCGGCGTCGCCCGCGCGCGCCTTGTGGCCGTCGGCGTCGCGCGCACCGAGCCGGACATGGGCTTCGAGCATCTGATCGGCGCCGAGCCGACCGCTGGCGTCGAGTTCCGCCGCCTTGGCCGCGATCCGGAAGCCGTCGAGGCCGTAGGAGCCGTCGTCGCCGAATAAAACGGCGCCCGTGACCTGGGTATGGCCCTGAAAGACCGGGCCAAGCCAGGGCGGCAGGATTTTTTCAATCGCACCGTCGAGATCGAGGGCGAGCGCGCGCAGCGCCTCGCGCCGGTCGAGCCGAGCGCCGCCAGAAACCGTCGCCAGAGGCCCGGCGGAAAATTGCAGCTTGGCGGTGAAACCGTCGAGCGGGCCTTGGCCGGCAAGGTCGAAATCAACCGGCGGTAGCCCGTCGAGCCCGGCGGCATGGGCGATAAGGCCGCCCGCCGGCTCATGGACATTGGCGGCCAGTTTCAACGCGGTCGTTTTCGCGTCGAAAGCGAGCGCGAGGCCGAGCGCGCCCGGCGCGTCCTGCCGTTTCAGGTCAAAGACCAGATCGAGGCCGTCCGAGGGACGGCCGAGGCTGGCGTGGCCTTGCGCGCCGAGTTGCGCCGCGACGCCGACCACATCCTCGCCGAGATCGAGCCGGGCGAGGGAGAAAGCGCCGACTTCGACCTTGATCGGCAGGCTGGGCGCGGAAAAGCCGGAGGAGGGAGCGGCGGTTGGCGCCGGCGGGGATTCGGGCTCCGGCGGTGGGATCGGCCGCCGCAGTACTTCGAGATGGCCGATTTCGAGATTGCGGACGATGAGCTGGCCCATCAGCAGGGCGGAGCGGGTCCAGACGAGGCGGGCGCGGTCGAGCTTCAGCCACGGCCCCTTTTCGTCGGAAATCACCACATCGCGGATCAATGCGTCGGACGACAGGGCGCCGTCCACCGCGCCGATGGAGATGCGCGCGCTCGGCGTCGAGAGCGCTTTTTCGATGATGCTGGCGAGCAGGCTCTTCTGGTCGCCGTCCGAGCCGGCGCTCTCGCCGCCCGGCAGGGCGTAATGGCGCAGGCCGGCATAGATCCCGCCGCCGATCAGGGCCAGCAGCAGGACGGCGACGCCGATATATCGCAGGAAGCGCGCCATCAGAAGGATTGCCCTATGCCGATATAGAGGGCCACGGAGGCGTCGCCGGACTGCCGCTCCAGCGGGAAGGCGACATCGACGCGGAACGGACCGAAGCCGGTGTAATAGCGCAGGCCGAGGCCGACCGACATGCGCAGATATTGCTGGAAATTCGGGAACGAGGTCGCATAGGCCTCGCCGGCGTCGAAGAACGGCACCACGCC
>NZ_JAYSBG010000510.1:0-1738 GCF_041915505.1 Rhodoblastus sp.
ACCCACATAGATCATCGCGGTCATCAGCGCGTCGGAATAAGCGTCGTGCTGGTTGAACAGAGGCAGGTTCAGGTCGCGCAGGATATTGGCGAAGGTCAGGTCGATCTGCGTGCCCGGCGGCGCGTCGCCATATTTGCGGTCGTAATAAATGCCCGACACTTCGATGCGCGGGTTGGGCAAATGGATGCCGATAAATTCCGCGACATGATTGTTGAGCATGGCGATGTCGAAATCGATGTAATAGCCGACCAGCGGCCGCCCGCCGATGAAATGCAGCAGGTCCGGCAGGATCTCGCTCATCGGCCGCGCATTGCAGACGTCGATCTCGCGCAGGCCGTGAACCTTGATCGCCGCCGCCGCGATCGCCACGCGCGGGCGCACCACCGCCTGAAAGGTCTCGCTCGCCAGAATGCGGTCGCCGCGAATCTTGATCGCGGCGACGGAAATGATTTCGTCGCGGCGCGGATCAAGGCCAGTGGTTTCGCAATCGATCGAGACGACTTCGTCCGGCGGTCCCGGCTCGAACAGGAAGGAATAGCTCTTGTCAGAGAGCGCAACCTTGTCCATCAGCCGCATGATCCAGCGCAGGGCCATGGCGCGCCCTAGAACATGGCGAGGTTGAAGCGACGGCGCACGAGATCGCGCAATTGCTTCACCACCTGGAAGGAGTCGCGCAACAGGTCGCGATCCATGCTGCTGAGAGTCGCCGGCTTGAGCAGGCTGGCGCTTTTGGCGGCCTCGATCTGCGCGTCGAGCCGGATCGTCATCAGATAATCCAGCGCGCGGGCGAGATCGCGCGCGAATTCCTCGTTGATCAGGCCAAGCTCCGCCAGTTTGTTCAGCCGCTTGACGGTATTGGTCTCCTCCAGCCCCTGTTCGATGGCGAGCGAGCGCACGCCATGGACGATGGGGAAAATGCCGCCTTTTTTCAGATCGAGCGCGTCGCCCTCGCCTTCGGACGTCTTGAGCGTGTTGAACAGGCCGATCGGCGGCTCGAAGGACTCGATCGCCTTGGCGAAACGGGCGAGGAAGACGCGTTCGTTGGCGACCTTCTCGACCAGCTCCTTTTTCGCGCGCGCCAGCAGCGACGCGTCGCCGGCGACCGCCTCGGCGTCGAAGAAGATCGCGACATTCATCGCCGATTGTTCGTCGGGCGTCGTCGTCCACGAGCCGAAATCGGCGATATATTGCGCCAGCGTGCGCGACCAGAGCGGATTATTGACCATCACATGGCCGGGACAGGGCGGGAAACCGAAGTCCGCCAGGGCGCCGGAAAATTGCTCGCGGAACCGGTTCAGCGCCGCCTCGTCCACCGGCCCAGCCAGGATCAGGCCATTGTCCTGGTCGGTGCGGATGGTCTGTTCGCCGCGCCCCTCGCTGCCCATCACGATCAGGCAGCATTTGTCGCGCATTTCCGGTGGGCAGAGCAGGTCGAACAATTTGGCGAACAGGCGGCGGTTGAGATCGGACATGATCTCCGCCACCACTTCGAATTTGACGCCCTGCCGACGCAGCGGCCGCACCTGTTCGGCGATCTGCTTGGCGGCGGCGCCCAGATCGGCCAGCGTCGAGGCGCGGTCGATGCGCCCGACCACAAGCTGGGAATTGCCGGCGAAAAAGCTGAGCAGATTGATGTCCTCGAGAATGCCGAGGAAATGCTCGCCCTCCTTCACCACGATGCGGCGCTTGTTGTATTTCGTCATCAGCAGCAGCGCCTGCGAGACGAATTCGTCCGGAT
>NZ_JAYSBG010000511.1:0-1737 GCF_041915505.1 Rhodoblastus sp.
GAACCGGGCGAGGCCGAGGCTGACGATGACAACGTGATAGTCCTGCTCCGTGGCGCGGAACAAGGCTTCATGGGCGTCAATATTGACATCGACGTCATAGGCCGGGCGCAGGGAGGCGCAAATCTTCTGCGACGAATTGCTGCGGTCGTCGACCAGCAGGATGCGGCCGCCGAGGCCGTCGTCGAGCGAATGGCGGACCGCCTCGGTCACGCCGAGATGGGCGGAGGTCGCCGCGCGGTTGCGCAATTCGTCGAGCACGAATTTCAAGCGGGTGAGCGAGCGCACGCGCGCGATCAGCGCGATCTCGTCGATCGGCTTGGTCAGGAAGTCGTCGGCGCCGGCTTCGAGGCCGCGCACGCGGTCGGCGGTCTGGTCGAGCGCGGTCACCATCACCACCGGCAGGTGCAGGGTCGCGGGATTGCCCTTGATCTTGCGGCAGACCTCGAAACCGTCCATGCCCGGCATCATGACGTCGAGCAGGACGATGTCGCAGGCGCCCTTCTCGCAGATCTTCAGCGCTTCCGGCCCGTTGGTGGCGGTGATCACGTCGAAATATTCCGCTGTAAGCCGCGCTTCCAGCAGTTTCAGATTGGGGAGAAGATCGTCAACCACCAGCACGCGGGCCGTCATGGGCCGGTCCTTTCAATGCGCTCCGGTTCCGCCAGACTCAGTTATCGCCAATGTAATTGCGAACCGTTTCCAAAAATTTCACCACCGAGATCGGTTTTGACAGATAGGCCTCGCAGCCGCCCTGGCGGATCTTTTCCTCATCGCCCTTCATGGCGAAAGCGGTGATGGCGATGATCGGAATATGGGCGAGGTCGGGATCGTCCTTGAGCCATTGGGTGACCTGCAGGCCGGAGACCTCCGGCAGCTGGATGTCCATCAGGATCAGGTCCGGGTGGTGGTTGCGCGCGAGGCCGACGGCTTCGACCCCGCTCTTGGTCTGAACCGTCGCATAGCCGTGGGCCTCCAACAGATCGTTGAAGAGCTTCATGTTCAGCTCATTGTCCTCGACGATCAGCACCGTTTTCGTCATTGCGCCCCGCAGGTTCCGGCGAGCCGCGACGGCGCGGCCAATCCTCTCAGTTCTATCCGACATAAATTGACGAATGGGTAATTTGAGCGGAACTTATCCTCGCTATTTCGCCGACAGGACTTTTCTTCTTGACCCCGCCTTCTTCCGGATACGTCCCCTCCCGGCCGCTGGCCCGCGATGAGGCCGAACAGCTCGCGATCGCGGGCCTGAGCTATCTCGCCGGCGACCCCGAACGCTTGTCGCGCTTTCTCGCTCTGTCGGGCCTCGATATCGCCCATTTGCGCGCGGCGGCCGCCGAGCCGGGCTTTCTCGGCGGGGTGATGGCGTTCATCGTCGCGGACGAGCGGACCCTGATGGATTTCGCGGCGGCGGGCGGCTTTGCGCCGGAACGGATCGCCGCCGCCCATCGCGCCCTCAATCCGGATATCGCCGATCCGGGATGAATTCGCGCGGCGATGCGCGCCAATCCGGCGGATTGATGGCGGCTGCGACGATTTTTGTTGGCCTCGGCAGTGGCAATGCGCGTTAATCGTGATTAGAACGGCGCTGCAAAAGGCGCGGCCTGCGGCGCCGGATACGGGAATTTTGCAATGGTCAAGGTCGTCTATGTCAGCTCCAACGGCGAGAAGCGCGAGGCGGAAGCCGAGCCGGGCATGACGGTGATGGAGACGGCGGTCAAGATCGGCATAGACGAGATC
>NZ_JAYSBG010000512.1:0-1702 GCF_041915505.1 Rhodoblastus sp.
GGGTCGACGCTGTAGTCGACATGGTCGATCCATTCGACGTCCGGGCCGAATCGCGCTTGGTCGCCGAGATCGAGGGTCAGATGCGTGCCGAGACCGCCCGGAACGGGCGCGGGATAAATCAGGCGCGAGAAGGGCGAACGGCCGGCGAGGGCGAAATAGCTGCCCTTGGCGAAAAAAGCTTTGGGGACCTGTTCGACGGGAAAACCCTCGAACCGCCGCGCCAGATCGGGCGCGTAAAGGCCGGCTGAATTGACGCACAAGCCGCAACGCAGCCGCATCGGCTGGTCGCCGCCGAGCGTCAATTCGACGCCCTTGTCGGAAATCCGGCCCGCAACGACCGGCGTCCTGAGCGCCAGAACCACGCCATGGGCCTCGGCCTCCGCCAGCAGAGCCAGCATAAAACCGTGGCTGTCGATGATGCCGGTCGAGGGCGACAGCAACGCCGCCTCGCAGCGAAGCGCCGACTCCAGCGCGCGGGCCTCTGCGGCGCTCATCTCGACCAGATCGGCGACGCCATTCTTTTCGGCGCGCGCCTTGATCGCGGCGAGCTGGCCGATCTCCGCCGCCGAAGTCGCGACCACAAGCTTGCCGCAGCGGCGATGCGCCACGCCGCGTTCGGCGCAGAAATCATAGAGCGCGCGCCGGCCCTCGACGCAGAACCGGGCCATCAGGCTGCCAGGATCGTAATAAAGGCCGGCGTGGATCACCTCGCTGTTGCGCGAGGAGGTTTCGGCGCCGATCCGATCCGCCTGTTCGACGACGATCACCTCCCGCCCGGCCAAAGCCAGCGCGCGCGCAACCGCCAGCCCCACAACGCCGGCGCCGACGACGACGCAATCGACCTTTTCCATGCAGCGGCGCCCCTGGAGCCGGGTGATTCATCGGCCGGCCTCGATGTTAGCCTTGGCCGGGACATTTGCGAAGCGCCACCATAAGCGGTTGAAGCGGCGCAAAATCCCGGCTTAACTCGCAAGCGTCGCCATAAGGGCGCGCGGTTTGGAAATCTGATTCATGAATAACGATCTCGCGGCGAAAGCGTCGCTCATTCTCTGCGCTTTGGTCATCCTGCTCGCCGCCGCCTTCGTCGCCCGCCCGATCATCGCCCCCGTGACCTTCGCGATCTTTATCGTCGCCGTGGTCTGGCCGCTGCAAGGCGCGTTACAGAACCGAATCCCGAAACTGGCGGCGCTGGTCGTCACTTTGCTGTGCACCCTCGCGGTCATTTTCGTGCTGGGCTATCTGATGATCTGGGCTTTCAGCCTGGTCGCGCAATGGCTCATCAGCAATACAGCGCGTTTCCAGTCGCTTTATGCGCAAGCCGCCGACTGGCTGGAAGGGCATGGCATAGCCGTGAAGACGCTGATGGAGACGGGCTTCAGCCCGGCCTGGATCACCGGCGCCGTGCGGGGGATCGGCGGTCAGGGCTACGGCCTGCTCTCCTTCGTGGTGATCGCCTTCGCCTTCACGGTGCTCGGCCTGCTGGAGGTCGAGATCGCGCAGGACAATATCAGCCGGCTGGACAATCCGGGCCTGAGAGAGGCGCTGCTCAAGCCCGCGCAGGAGATTTCCGCCAAATTCCAGAAATATATGATGGTGCGCAGCACGATGAGCGCGCTGACGGGGGCGGTCGTCTGGGTGTTCGCCTTGATCGCCGGGATGGAGCTGGCCACCGCCTGGGGCGTGATCGCCTTCGTGCTGAACT
>NZ_JAYSBG010000513.1:0-1699 GCF_041915505.1 Rhodoblastus sp.
GTGGAAATTTTCGTAAAGACTTTCCATTTGTCGTTTCGAGGTTTATTGACCTGACTTTCGCCAATGGGGCAGAGCAGCCTTTTCGCGCGCGGGCGCTTTCGCGCGCAAGGAGCCAGGGCCATGGAGCAATCCGGCGCAGAGCGAGACAATCCCGCCGCGTTCGACATCAACGCCGACCGCCTGCGCGAGGAATGCGGCGTATTCGGCATTTTCGGCCATCCCGACGCGGCGGCGATCACCACGCTCGGCCTACACGCCTTGCAGCATCGCGGCCAGGAAGCGGCGGGCATCGTCTCCTATGACGGACGCCGGTTCAATTCCGAGCGCCGCATGGGCATGGTGGGCGACACCTTCTCCAAGGCCTCGACCATCGAGCGCCTGCCTGGCGACCGCGCCATCGGCCATGTGCGTTATTCGACCACGGGCGAAACCATCCTCCGCAACGTCCAGCCTCTGTTCGCGGAACTCGATTCGGGCGGTTTCGCCGTCGCTCATAACGGCAATCTCACCAACGCCCTGACCATCCGCCGCGAATTGATCCGCGCCGGCGCGATCTATCAATCGACCTCCGACACCGAAGTGGTGCTGCATCTCGTCGCGCGCAGCCGCAAACATTCGATCATCGACCGCTTCATCGAGGCCCTGCGCCAGATCGAGGGCGCCTATGCCTTCGTCGGCCTGAGCAACAAGAAGCTGATCGGCGCGCGCGATCCGCTGGGCATCCGCCCGCTGGTGCTCGGCCAGCTCGACGGCCATTATATTCTGGCCTCGGAAACCTGCGCGCTCGAGATCATCGGCGCGCATTTCATCCGCGACGTCGAAAATGGCGAAATCGTCGTCATTTCCGACGATGGGCTGGAGAGCATCAAGCCCTTCCCGCCGCAGGCGGCGCGGCCCTGTATCTTCGAATATATCTATTTCGCGCGGCCGGATTCCATCGTCCACGGCCGTTCGGTCTATAATGTGCGCAAGGAAATGGGCGCGCAGCTCGCTCGCGAAAATCCGCTCGACGCCGATGTCGTCGTGCCGGTGCCCGATTCGGGCGTGCCCGCCGCGATCGGCTATGCGCGGGAATCCGGCATCCCCTTCGAGCTCGGCATCATCCGCAACCATTATGTCGGCCGCACCTTCATCCAGCCGACGCAGACCGTGCGCGAACTCGGCGTGCGGATGAAACATTCCGCCAACCGCGCGGTGGTTGCGGGCAAGCGCATCGTGCTGCTCGACGATTCCATCGTACGGGGCACGACCTCGGTCAAGATCGTGCAGATGATGCGCGAGGCGGGCGCCAAGGAGGTGCATTTCCGCATTTCCTCGCCGCCGATCACCCATCCCGATTATTACGGCATCGACACGCCGCAGCGCGACAAATTGCTGGCGGCGACCCATACGCTGGAAGAGATGCGCGCCTGGATCGGCGCCGATTCGCTCGCCTTCCTCTCGGTCGACGGCATTTACCGCGCCATGGGCTTCGACGGCCGCGACCCCAACCGTCCGCAATTCACCGACCATTGCTTCACCGGCGATTATCCGACCACGCTGACCGACCTCAACGGCAAGGATATCCGCAAGCAATTGTCGCTGCTGGCCGAAACCGGCTGACCTTCACCACAGGCTGATCCATGTCCGATCCGACCAAGCCCGGCGAGAAGAAACTCGCCGGCCGCATCGCCCTCGTCACCGGCGCGTCTCGCGGCCT
>NZ_JAYSBG010000514.1:0-1694 GCF_041915505.1 Rhodoblastus sp.
GCATAGAGCAGATCGCTTTTCACCCGCGCCGCGCGCTCGACATTTTCAACGAAACAGATCAGTTCGAAATTCAGCGCGCTGGCGTTGAAATCGGTGAACAGCACCAGAGGCGCCGGAATGCCGACGACTTCGTCATGCGATTTGGCGACGTCGACCAGGATTTCGCGCACTTTCTCGGGGTCGGTCCCGGCGACGAGCTGCACCGGGATTTTGAGCCGGCCGATGCGGTCGCCGCGCACGAAATTCTTGACGACGCCAGTCATGATATTGCCGTTGGGCACGATCATGGTGGCGCGATCGAAGGTCTCGATTTCGGTGGCGCGGACATTGATGCGTCGGACATAGCCCTGGTCCTCGCCGATCACCACCAGATCGCCGACGCGCACCGCCCGCTCCCACAGCAGGATCAGGCCGGACACGAAATTATTGACCACGCCCTGCAGGCCCAGGCCGATACCGACCGACAAGGCGCTGACGACCAGAGCGAGCTTTTCCAGATTGAGGCCGAGAAAGGCCACCGAGAACAAAAGCGACAGCAGCACGCCGATATAGCCGACGCTGGTGCGGATCGAGGCCCTCAGGCCCTGATCGAGCTGGGTCAGCGGCAGATAGCGCTTTTCCAGCCAGCTCTGGATGGCGTGGGTGATGGCGTAGCCGGCGCCGAACAGCACGAGGGCGACCAGCAGGCTCCAGGGCGAAATGGTCACGTCGCCGATCTTGAAGCCGAAAAAGGCCGATTCGATCGCGCCCAGCAGGTCATGCGACTGCAACCCCCAGGGCGCCAGGACCATCAGGCCGGCGACGGCATAGAGCGTCAGGGTGATGACGCCGGACAGCAGCATGCCGAGCTGCGCCACGCTCTCGCGACGCAAGCCGACGCTGGCGACCAGGGCCCGGCTGAGCCGGGAATTGGGCCGGAAGCCCTGCTCCAGGCCCTCGGACAGCAGTTTGAGCAGCAGGAACAGCAGCCCGGCGACAAAAGCCGTCCAGGCGATCTGCCGGACCAGGAAGGAGGCCAGCGCGATATAGCCGAACAGATCGGCGCCGATCACCGCCGCCGTGGCCGCCCAGGCGGCAAACCGGATCGGCGGCCACCACGGGCTTTCATCCTCCAGCCCGGCCGCGCGGCCGCTCTCGGATTGCTCCTCGTCATCCGGGGCGGCGACAATGCCGTAAAGGCCGCGCATGAGGGTCAGGCCGACCAGCAAGGCGAAGGTTCCGCGCGCCGCCACCGAGACCGGCAGCGAAGCGCCGATCACCTCATCCATGGCGTCGAACAGATTGCCGAAGGCGATCAGACCGATGACGACGAGAATGAGATTCATCAGCCTTTGCGCGACGCGGTCGGTGAGGTCGACCGGACGCCAGAGCGGGCGGCTCGGCGCGAGAATGCCGTTGCCCAGGCCGATCGCCCAGGCGAACAGGATCACGCCGCGGAAAAAGGCGTCGGACAAAGGCTTGAACTGCTGGGCGCCGAGGCCGAACCAACCCGCCAGCAGATAGAACGCCGCCGCGGCGGCGATGGGAATGGCGGTCACCGCCAGAGCGGTCCACAGAGCCGCCGCCGCTTTCTGTAATTCGGTCGGCGGACGCCCGGATTTCTCGCGCGGGATCACGCGCCGCGCCAGCACGGCGGCGGCGACGACCAGGCCGATGAGCGCGATCACCGCCAGAGCGAACAGCAAAGCCGAGCC
>NZ_JAYSBG010000515.1:0-1691 GCF_041915505.1 Rhodoblastus sp.
GATGATTTCGCCTTCGATGCGTCGCGCCCATTCGGCCATATAGTCGATGTAATCGGCGGTGAAATCCACCTCCACGCGCGCCAGGCTGAGCACCTTGCCTTGTTCGCGGGTGATGATTTCCGCCAGCCTTTCGCGGGCGCCGCGAATTTTTGCCGAGATCTGGCGGAGATAACCCGCGCGCTGGATCGCCGGCAACCTTTCCCAGCCTGGTTGCGCGCGCTTCGCGGCTGCGACGGCCTCGTCGACGGCGGCGTCGGAACTGTTCGGCGTCGCCGCCAGAAATTCCTGGGTGGCCGGGTTGAAGACTTCGACGCTGCCGCTTTCCGCATCGGAAAAGCGTCCGTCGATGAAGTTCCGATAGGTGTCGATGCCGCCATCGGCCGAATTGCGAAAATGCTCGTTCATGTGAATTCTCCCTGTGGAGCGAAATGTCGGATCAAGCGGGTCGGGCGATGGATTTGCCGAGAAATTCGGAGACATAGCCAAAAGCGACGCCCGCCATCCAGGTGATGGCGATGAACAAGGCGCTCGCGTCGAGCGGGCTCGATGAGCCGAAGAAGCAGGCCGCCCCGAGAAAGGCCGCGGGCGTGAAGGCGAGAGCCGGAATATCCGCCATGGCGACCAGCGCGAAAGCAAGGATCGTGACCAGGGCGACCAACGGCAGCAATCCGCCGCCCGCGACTTGCACGCCGAGCAAGGTCGCGAAGGTGAGGCCAATTCCCGCCAGCCCTGCGAAGCCCGCCTTGGGAATGGCTTGCGCGCCGCCTCCCGCCGCGAAATAAGCCGCCCACGCGACGAAGCCGATCCAGGGATTGAAATGCAGCGTTGGAACGCCGACGCTAAGATAGACCCAGGCGGCGACCAGCAAGGCGACGCTCAGGGCGATTGCATGCAGAATTTTCATAGGCGTCACCACTTTTGAAATCGCGGAAAGACTCAAGGTGACGTCGGGGCGGGCCACGCGAGCCCGCCCCGCCGCATCAGCCTTGCTTGGGAAGTTTGAACACCCAGATTGCGCCGCCCTGCGGGACGACGGTCTTGTGCGGCAGGACCGCATCGAAGGCGCCCTGCATGCGTTGGGCGTCGACGCCCCAGCCCGACTGCACGGCGACATATTGCTCGCCGTCGATTTCGAACGTGCTGGGCACGCCGGTCACGCCGGAATTCGTCGGGAAGTCCCAAAGCATGTCGCCGGTCTTGGCGTTGAAGGCGTGGAACTTACGGTCATTGGTGCCGCCGCCGAAGACGAGATCGCCGCCGGTGGTCAGCAAGGGGCCCCAGTTCATTTCCTTGTATTTATGCGTCCAGACTTGCTTGCCGGTGCTCAAGTCCCACGCCTGCACTTCGCCGACATGATCGAGCGCCTTGTCGTCCATTCGCACATTGGTCAGAATATTGCTCAGCGCAACGCCGATATAGAGCTTGCCGGCCTTGTAGCTGACCTTCTCGCCCGTGAGTTCGGAGCAAAGGTTGTTGTTGGCGGGGACATAGAGAAGCTTGGTCTGCGGATTATAGGCTTCGGGAACCCAGTCCTTGCCGCCCCAGAGCGAGGGGCAGAAATGCACGGTCTTTCCGGTGCCTGGCGTCTTGGACGGATCGTAGGTGGGACGTCCGGTCTTGGGATCGACGCTGGTGAAGACGTCCTGCCGGACGAAGGGCCAGCTTGCGACATAGCCGATGGAATCCGGCTT
>NZ_JAYSBG010000516.1:0-1658 GCF_041915505.1 Rhodoblastus sp.
CTCCTCCATCACCTTGGACGAAGCCCTGACGCTGGCGCGCCGCATCGCTTTGTCCGAGGCCGCATGATACTGCCCGAGCTCAATCCCCATCTCGTAGAGGAAGCCGTAAGCGCCGCTTTGGCCGAGGATTTCGGCCGCGCCGGCGACATCACCTCGCAGGCGACGATCCCGGCGACGGCCCAGGCCAAGGCGGTGATCGCCGCGCGCAAACAGGCGGGCGTGCTGGCCGGGCTCGATCTTGCCCGCAAGGCCTTCGAACTGGTCGATCCGACCCTCCGCTTCGAGGCGCTGGCGGCGGACGGCGACGCCTTCGCGCCCGGCGCCGCGCTGGCGCGCATCGAAGGCCGCGCGCGCGGCATCCTCTCCGCCGAGCGGGTCGCCCTGAACTTTCTCGGCCGGCTGTGCGGCGTCGCGACCCTGACGGCGCATTACGCCGAAGCCATCGCCCATACCAGGGCGAATATCTGCTGCACCCGGAAAACCACCCCCGGCCTGCGCGCCTTCGAGAAATATGCCGTGCGCTGCGGCGGCGGCATGAACCACCGTTTCGGCCTCGACGACGCCGTGCTGATCAAGGACAATCACATCGCCGTGGCCGGCGGCGTGGCGCCGGCCCTCCGCGCGGCGAAGGCCTTCGTCGGCCATCTGGTGAAGGTCGAGATCGAGGTCGATACGCTCGACCAGTTGCGCGAGGTTCTGGCCGAAGGCGCCGATGTCGTGCTGCTCGACAATATGACCCCTGCGCAATTGCGCGAGGCGGTGGCGCTGATCGGCGGGCGCATGAAGGCCGAGGCCTCCGGCGGCATTCACCTCGGCACCGCGCGCGAAATCGCGGAAACCGGCGTGGACCTGATTTCGTCGGGCGCCCTGACCCATTCCGCGCCGGTGCTCGACCTTGGCCTCGATATCGAGATCGCCTGACGCTCCCGACCGGTCGATGGCCTATGAGCCCTTGCCCTGACAGCGTAAAAACGCCATCTTCCTCGGGTCCAACATCGCAGAGCGCGCGACTCGCCGTGCGTCGAGAAAGTCGATTTCGTGAATTTCAAATCCGCCTGCGCCAAGAACGGGGCCTTTGTCGGCCTTGCCCTCATCCTCGGCCTGCCGACCGCCGCCCTGGCGCGAGAGACGGTCTCGATCGCCGCGCCGTTCGAGGTCGGCGAGAGCCCGGCCGGAAATTACCTTTCCGCGCGCGTCGCCGAGGCCGAGCACGACACTTTGGCGGCCTCGACCTTCCTGCGCGAGACCCTGCGCGCCGATCCGCACAATAATGAACTGATCCAGCGGGCTTTCGTGGCGGCCCTCGCCAATGGCGACATGCCGGACGCCTTCGCTTTGGCGCAGAAACTGGTCGCGCGCGACGCCCGCAATTCCTCGGCGCGGCTCGCTTTGACCGTGCGCGACTTCAAGGCCAAGAATTATCCCGCCGCGCGCACCGAACTCAACGCCAGCGTCTCGGCCGGACAGCGCGACCTGACCACCATCCTGCTCACCGCCTGGAGCTATGTCGGTTCGGGCGACGTCAAGCGGGCCCTGACGCTGGTCGACACGATGAGCGATCCGAGCTTCGCCGTGTTCCGCGATTTCCACGCCGGCCTGATGCTGGACGTCGCCGGCCGCACGCAGGAAGCCGGAACGCGGCTCAAGGCGGCTTATGC
>NZ_JAYSBG010000517.1:0-1653 GCF_041915505.1 Rhodoblastus sp.
CTTGCGCCCGAGGTCGATTTCATCCAGATCGCCAGCTATGGCGCGGGCGTGCAATCCTCCGGCCGCACGGAATTGCTGCGCGACCTTCAGGCCGATGTGACCGGCCGCGACGCGCTGCTGATCGACGATATTCTTGAGTCTGGCCGCACGCTGGCTTTTGCGAAAAACCTGCTGCTGGAGCGGGGCGCGCGGCGGGTGCTGATCGCCGCGCTGCTGGAAAAGCCGCACAAGAAGGAAATCGAGGTCGCGGCCGATTTCGTCGGCTTCGCCTGCCCGGATCGCTTCGTCGTCGGCTATGGCATGGATTACGCCGGCAAATACCGGCAATTGCCCTTTGTCGGCGCGCTCGACGGCATGTGATCAACCCAGCGGATAGACGGCCTCGACCCGATAGGGGCCGCCGCCCACCGAATCACGCGAGGAAAACAGCGCGAAGCGCGCCGCCTCGAAGGTGAGCGCCAAAGGATAGGCCCGCTCCGCCAGCCAGCCGCCGACCGCGCCGGCGGTGACGCCACGCAGCCGCGCCAGCGTGACATGGGGCGCGAATTTGCGGGTTTCCGGCGCCAGCCCGTTGCGCCGGGCGATGGCCTCCTGCGCCGCCTGCAGGCGGCTCAAAAGCGCGTCGGGCTTGACCCGCGCATAAAGCGCGCGCGGCTGGCGGCCGCCGAACACGCCGATCTCGTCGAAGGTCAGCCGCAGCGGAACGCCGCCGGTCAGGGCCTCGGTCTCGATGAGATCGTCGGACAGGGCCTGCGCCGTGCGCGGGTCGATATCGCCGAAGAACCGCAGGGTGACATGGTAATTCTCCGGCTCGATCCAGCGCGCGCCATGCAGCCCGCCGCGAAAGAAGGCGAGCTGCGCCGCGATCTCGGGCGGGACTTCGAAAGCCGTGAACAAGCGGGGCAAGGTCGTTCCGATCAGTTCTTTGTCTGGCCGTCTTTGGGCGGGTTGTCTTTGGGTAATCCATCGAGCCAGGCGATCATGACCGGCAGGATGCCGGCGACGATGGTTTCGACGCCCGCGCGATTGGGATGCGACCCGTCCGGCAATTGCTTGTCGGGATGGCCGGCGACGCCGTCGAGGAAGAAGGGATAGAGCGGCGCCTGGTAATGTTGCGCCAGCGCGGCGAAAAGCGGCTCGAAACGCTCGGCGTAAGGCCCGCCGAGATTGGGCGCCGAGCGCATGCCGGCAATCAGGAAGGGGATTTTCCGTGCGCGCAGATGCGCCAGAATCGCGTCGATATTGTCGCGGGCCTTGTCCGGATCGAGGCCGCGCAGCATGTCATTGGCGCCGATCTCGACAATGGCGCCGTCCGCGCCGTCGCCGAGCGCCCAATCGAGCCGCTCCAGCAGGCCGGCCGAGGTATCGCCGGAAACCCCGGCATTGACGATTTCGACGTCGTAGCCCTTGGCCTTCAGCGCATTCTGCAGCACCGCCGGAAAGGCCTGGTCGGCGGGAAGACCAAAGCCCGCGGTCAGGCTGTCGCCGAGCGCGACGATGCGCAGCGGATGCGCCTGGGCGGGCGCGGACAAGCCGAGCATCAGGACCAAAGCCGCGAAAAAAATTTGGCGAAAGCGGAGGAGCCGCCCATATGGGGCGAAGGCCTGCTCCCTGGCGGGCTGAAAAAATGCGGTCGTCATTGCGGCCTTTCCG
>NZ_JAYSBG010000518.1:0-1641 GCF_041915505.1 Rhodoblastus sp.
ATGCTCGACGACGCCTCGCCGCTGGTGCGGCGCTCGCTCGCCGAAAGCCTGGCCAGCGCGGTCGAGGCGCCGCCGGCCATCGTTGTCGGCCTCGCCCTCGACCAGTCCGATGTTTCCTCGGTGGTGCTCTCGCGCTCGCCGCTGCTCACCGACGCGCAATTGATCGATTGCGCCTCGGTTGGCGATTCGGTCGCCCAGGCCGCCATTGCGCTGCGCCCGGAACTGTCGCCGGCGGTCGCCTCCGCCCTCGCCGAGGTGGCGGGGCGCGAGGCTCTGATCGCCTTGGCCGTCAACGAAGGCGCCAATCTGCCTGAATTCGCCATGCGCCGCATGGTCGAGCGGTTCAGCGGCGATTCCGAATTGCGCGAGGCGCTTCTGGGCCGGCCCTGGCTGCCGGGCTCGGTTCGCGCCGCTCTCGCCGCCGCCGCCGCGCGCCAGCTCGCCGATTACGCGGTCGGGCGCAACTGGCTGTCGCCGGCGCGGTCCGAGCGGATCGCCAAGGATTCGCGCGAACGCGCCGCGCTCATCATCGCCGCCGGATGCGCCGCCTTTTCGGAGGAAACGGCGGCGCTCGCGGCTTATCTTCGCGTCTCCGGCCAATTGACCGCCGGCCTCGCCTTGCGCGCGCTGCTGTGCGGCCAGACCGGCCTGTTCGCCGCGACCCTGGTCGAACTGACCGGCATGGGGCCGCGCCGCGTCGCCGGCCTGATCCGCGAGCCGGCAGCGCCCGCCTTCGCCGCGCTCTACGCCAAGGCCGGCCTGCCGACCGCTCTGCTGGTCGCTTTCCACGCCGCTTTGACCGCGCTCGCCCGCGCGCCGCGCGATGCGGCGCAGGATGCAGGGGAAGAGGGCGGCTGGCGCCTGCCGGTGATCCAATATGTGCTTGGCCAATGCGAGGCCGCGCAGGATGAATCGCTGGCGCGGCTGATCGCCTTGCTGCGCCGCTTCGAGGCCGACGCCGCGCGCGAAGCGGGCAAGAAAGGCCTCGCCCGCCTGCGTGAGGAACAGGCCGAATTCGCCGCGCCGCCGGTCGCTGCGCCCACGCTGGCGGAAGCCCCGCAAGCGGTCGCGGCGCTCACGGCGGAAGCCGAGCCGGCCGCCGTCGAGTCCGTCGTCGAGCTGATGACCGAACCGCTGTCGGAAACGGATATCGTGGTCGATCTGGTCGCCCTGGAAAAAGAACTGATGGCGGCCTGAGCCTGGTGCGAAGGATCGAGGCGCCCCTCAGGCGCCTATGCCCCAGAAGCGTGCGATCATCTGCGCGGCCGGCAGGCCGATTTTGGTGATTCCGAAGCTTCCATGCCCGCCGTCGGCGCCGTCCACGGGAAATCCGTGCCCCATTTCCGCGACGGTCCAGATCTCGACAGCGGGGCCTTTCGGCTTGCTCCACAGGCGCCGCCTGACCCCCGGCCGCGGCGACGCCTCTGTCGTCGGCGGGCCGTCGAATCCATGCGCCGCGCTCCACTGAGCGGCGAGGGCTTCGGCGTTGCGCGGGTCGACGAGTTTGTCCTTCTCGCCCTGCCAGATGGAGATCCGGGGCCATGCGCGCGGCTTGCGCGTCGGCGGCGCCGCCCGGCGGACCGCGTCCGCGAGGATCCGGCGATTCACCAGCCGCTCCGCGTGGCGCATGCGCAGCAGCGC
>NZ_JAYSBG010000519.1:0-1639 GCF_041915505.1 Rhodoblastus sp.
TTGATATTGGTGGCGTACATGATCGAATTCGGGCGCAGGTTCTTCCCGATCGGCTTGCACAGATAGGGCATGTAGAAACGATTGGCGAAGTCCTGAACCTCCTCCCAATCGTCCGAATTCGTCTTGCAATGCTTCGTGATCGGCCTTCCCTGGGCGTCCAGAAGCAGAGCGCGGTCCAGCGCCAGCATCAGTCTCCTCCCTTTGGCGCGGCCGCCGACGTTCTTTGCGTCGCGATCGGCCGGATCGCCGGTCCCCGGCCGTTTTCGGCCTTCGGCAAGACCGGCCGCCGATTGCATTGGTATTTATAGTCCGCGCCGCTGACAAGCGGGATGCGGCCGCCGGGTGAAGGGCGCCGATCCCGCCGAAGGCCGAAAACGACCGGGCGCCGTCAATATTTGGCCGCGACCTGCTGGTTATGCGTCGGCGCGATCCAGATCGGAATAATCACATTCGCCCAGAACCGGGTGTCGCGGCCGTTGTAATTCCGCTCGGTCACATCGGTGGTCAGCTTGAGCTGGAGATTGACGGGCCCGAAATTATAACCAACGAGGCCGCCGAGCGCGAACTGGCTCTGGCGCGCATAGCCGGCATAGGGGCTGGACAGATCGGTCGAGCCGAAGCCGACGACGCCAGCTTCCCATTTGCCGATGGTCTTGGTCGCGGTCAAATCATAGTTGAACCAGGACGGCGCGAAGGAGCCCGGCGTGGTCCCGTTGCGTCCCGTGCCATAGATCACGGTCGCGGTCAGGTTCCAGCCGTCGTTGAGATAGGTGAGCGCCGCGGCCTGCATGAAGGACGCGAAATTATAGGCGACGCCGATCTGCTCCAGCGGGCCGCTGACCGGCAGATGGACGCCTTCGTGAACGCCGAAATTGAAATGATTGCCGAGATCCCATTTCAGGCTGACCTCGACCAGCGGATTGGCCCAGCCGGCTTTGTTCAGGCCCACCGGATTGTCGATGCTGACCTGGGCGACCGGGGTCGCCACGTCGAAGCCGAGCCGCCCGCCCGCGATGGTCCAGGGCGTCGACCAGATGATCCAGGCCGGCGTCAGCACGCCGAGATCGGTCGCCGGGTTTGTCGAGCGCGCGCCCCAATTGGGCAGCGTCAGATCGTAGACGCCTTCCGGCAAAGGCGCGCCGAGGGCGAGGCCGGTCGTGGTGCCGGGCTGCAGCTCGGAGCCGGCGTGCGCCGGGACGGCCGCGAGCGCGAGCAGCGGCGCGCACGCCAAGGCGATGATGGCATTCTTGCTGGTGTTCACTGTGTCCTCCCATTCCGCCCGGAACGCGTCGTCTGATGCTCCGGCGGCTTGCGCGCCGCGGAGGGGACGTCTTTCCAGGCGGGGAGTCAGTGAATCATCGCGCGCGGCGCCGCGCCGCCCGCGAACGGCGGCCAATGTCCCTGATCGGCGGATTTTTGCGCGCGAGGTAATTGGCTCATGCCGGCGCGCCGCTTGAAACGTTCAAAGAATTGTCAGGCGCGTTCAATACCGCCGCCGGCGACCCGCCTAATTTCGGCAAGCGGGTCAGAACGAACAAGGCCGAAGCCGCGCGCCCTCCCGCAGCGCAAAAGCAGCGCGGCGTTCAGTTGGAGGAATGGCGAACATGAACACAGCGGTTCGGACTATTGGCGGCGTGAC
>NZ_JAYSBG010000520.1:0-1618 GCF_041915505.1 Rhodoblastus sp.
CTCGCGCCCCGGCGGGTATTGCTCGACTCATGTTCACTGGTCCTTCTGGCCGGAAGCCGCGGCGTCTTCGGGCGGCTGCGTGAATTGCGACCGCACATTGCCCTGGAAGGTGACCTGGACGCCGTTCTCCGTCGAGGCCAGGGAATCCGCCTCGATCCAGCCATTGTTCAAATCCAGCCGCACCGGCTCGTTCGAGCCGAACATATTGGTCTTGAAACTCATCGAGGCGCTGCGCATTGCGAGATCGAAATTCGCGCTCCGGATATGGACATTGCCGGCGAGGTCCAGCACCTGCGTATTGGAATCATAGGTCCCGCTGTCGCCGATGATCCGCGTATCGGTGTCGTCGGCCATGCGCAGCTTGGCGTTCAGCTTGGTCAGGGCCGTGCGGCTGGGGTCCTTGGGATTTTGCACGCCCGATTCCGCCGTCACGTCATAGGGCTTTCCGTCGCGACGCACGCCGGTCAGGCGGGGATGCTCCATGGTGATCTTGTCGCCGCTGATGCCGAAACTGTCCAGCGAGAAATTCAGCTCGCCCATGTCCTGGCTGCGAAACCAGGAATACCAGACCAGGCTCACCGTCACGACGGCGGCGCCGATCAGAATGCCGCGCCGCAGCCATTTCACGCGCGCGCTGTGGCGCGCGGCGGCGTGGAAGGCGCGGGCGCGGACCTGATTGCCGTCGCCCAAACCGTCTCCGGCCTGTCCGGGCGGGTCAATCGGCATGATCTCGCCACGGGCCGCGGCGCCGCCTGAAATCATTGATCCGTCCTTCCGCCCCACCATGACGCCGACCGCTACGAAGCCCCGAATGAACCCGCTCTGAACGCCGACTTGAAGGCAAAGAGCCGCTCGAAATTATGACATTCGCGCGGCCCCGGCGTGGCGGACCGCCGCCCGGCGCCGACAAAGCCTCAGCTATGCGCGAAAATATCCGTTTCCGGCCAACCCAGCAAATCCAGCTCGGCGCGGGCCGGCAGGAAATCGAAACAGGCCTGGGCCAGCGCCGTGCGCCCCTCGCGCGCGAGCAGGACGTCGAGCTTCTCGCGCAAGGCGTGAAGATGCAGCACGTCGGACGCGGCATAGGCGAGCTGCGCCTCGCTCAGCTTTTCCGCGCCCCAGTCCGAGGTTTGCTGCTGTTTGGAAATCTCCACGCCCAGCAATTCGCGCACGAGATCCTTGAGCCCGTGGCGGTCGGTATAGGTGCGGGTGAGCCGCGAGGCGATCTTGGTGCAATAGACCGGCTCCGCGCGCAGGCCGAAGGTCTTTTGCAAAATCGCCAGATCGAAACGCGCGAAATGGAAGATCTTGACCACGGACGGGTCGGCCAGCATGCGGACCAGATTGGGGGCCTCGGTCTGGCCCCGCGCGATCTGCACCAGATCGGCCTCGCCGTCGCCGCGCGAAAGCTGCACCAGACACAGCCGGTCGCGATGGGGATTGAGGCCGAGCGTTTCGGTGTCGATGGCGATGCTGGCGCCCGGCTGGAAATCGCCGGGCAGATCGCCCCGGTGCAAGCGTATGGTCATGATGGCTGTGGTCCCCGCCCGGCGAGGGCGGGCTCGCGCGGCGCCGCAGCCCTATCATCGCCGTGGACGGCCGGCAAGCGCGCGGGCGG
>NZ_JAYSBG010000521.1:0-1618 GCF_041915505.1 Rhodoblastus sp.
GCGTGCTGCGGCTCAAGGGCGGCGACCCGTTCATTTTCGGGCGCGGCGGCGAGGAGATCGAAAAACTCGCGGAGCAGCGCATTCCCTTCCAGGTCTGCCCCGGCGTGACCGCCGCGGCCGGCTGCGCTTCCTATGCCGGCATTCCGCTGACCCATCGCGATTATGCGCAATCCTGCGTCTTCGTCACCGGCCACGGCAAGGACGGCCCGATCGATCTGGATTGGTCGACGCTGCTGCGGCCGCGCCAGACCATTGCGGTTTACATGGGCCTCGCCCATCTGGATTATCTGATGCGGGAATTCCTGCGCCATGGCGCCGATCCTGCAAAACCGGTGGCGATTGTTGAAAACGGCACACGCGCCAACCAGATCACGGTGACGGGGACGATAGCCGACATAGCGGGCAAGGCGGTCGCCGCCGGCCTGCGCGGCCCGACCATCATCATCGTCGGCGAGGTGGTAGGCCTGCGCGACAAGCTCAACTGGTACGTTCCGAAATCAGAGGGTGAACATGGCCACCAATGAACAGGCGCTCGCCGCGCTGAACGCGGTCGCTGGACCGGATGGCAGGACGCCACTGCCGCAATCGGGCGCCCTGTCCGGGCTGTCGATCCACGACGACAAGATCTATCTGTCGCTTTCCGTCTCGCCCGACCAGGCCAAGGCCAGCGAGCCCATGCGGCTGGCCGCCGAACAGGCGCTGAAGGCCCTGCCCGGCGTGACCGCGGCTTTCGTCGCGCTCACCGCCGAGCGCCCGCCGCAGCCGGAAAAACCCGCGCCGGCGCCGGTCGCGCAGGGACCGGGCCTCGATAAGGTGAAGAAGATCATCGCCGTCGCCTCGGGCAAGGGCGGCGTCGGCAAATCCACCACCGCCGCCAATCTCGCCGTGGCGCTGGCCGCGCTGGGTGAAAAGGTCGGCCTGCTCGACGCCGATATTTTCGGCCCTTCGCTCCCCCTGCTGTTCGGCCTGTCCGGCAAGCCGAAATTCTCCGGTGAAGGCAAGCTGCTCGAACCCTTCGTGAAATATGGCGTCAAGCTGATGTCGATCGGCTTCCTGATTCCCGAGGATCAGGCCGTGGTCTGGCGCGGCGCGCTGGTAATGACCGCCGTGAAGCAATTGCTGCGCGACGTGAACTGGGGCGACCTCGACATTCTGGTGGTCGACATGCCGCCCGGCACCGGCGACGTGCAGCTCACCATGGCGCAGAACACCTCGCTCGCCGGCGCGGTGATCGTCTCGACGCCGCAGGACATGGCGCTGATCGACGCGCGGCGCGGCATCGCCATGTTCAACCAGGTCAAGACCCCCGTGCTCGGCCTGTTCGAGAATATGAGCTATTTCCTGTGCCCGCATTGCGGCGGCCGCACCGAAATCTTCGCCCATGGCGGCGCCAAGGATGAGGCGGAAAAGCATGGCGTGCGCTTCCTGGGCGCGGCGCCGCTCGACATCCAGATTCGCGAAACCTCGGATTCCGGCGCACCCATCGCCGCCGTCGCGCCGGATTCCCCGCAGGCCAAATCCTATTTCGATCTCGCCCGCGCGGTGCGCGAGGAATTGACGAAACAGGCCCGGCGCGCGCCGGTCTTCTCGGTCGGCTGAACAGGGAGTTTTTCGTGCA
>NZ_JAYSBG010000522.1:0-1594 GCF_041915505.1 Rhodoblastus sp.
GCCCCTGGGCGGTGACGGAAAAGCCTTCGAAAAATTCCGCCGGCGGCGCCTCCAGGGCGCGCGACAATCTGCGCAGCAATTCGGCCGAAATGCGCTCGCGTCCCTGTTCGAGATCGTCGAGGCGGCCGGGCGAAATGGCCACCAGCCGCGCCAAGGCGTCCGGTTCGACGCCGCGCGTCTGGCGCAGCGAACGCAATCTGGACCCGACATGTCGATCGATGAAATTGGCTGTTTTCATGGACGTTCTTCGCATAATCGAAAGGAAGCGAGGCGATTCCGGCTTTCCGCCCGCCGCCGCATTGACGCTGCGAGTTGCGGGAATGGAAGTCACCTGTATTTGAATAAAGTTGTACAAAAACGGCGGGACAATGCAACTTAATGCACTGTTAATCATGAATTTAAGGATCAGCTAGCGTTAGGTCAGCATAGAAGGGGCAATGATTAATAATTTTAACGAAAATTACTTAACTCACCATCCACAGCGCCGCGCGATATTAACCTTCGCTCGCCACGGCAAGAAACATGGCGGCGTCGAGCTGGAACGAGCCGTCATCTTCAATTTCGAAATGGTCCCGGATCTCGGCGGCCGCCTTGTGCTGCAGCAGACGGATCGCCTCGGCCAGCGGGGCCGGCGTGCCGATCCGGGCGGTCCAGACGGCGAAATCCATGCGCAGCCGCCACGTCTCGCAGCGCTCCACCGCGAAACCGGCGTCGCGCAGCATCGCCCGCCATTCCGCGACGCTGTAATCGCGGACATGCGAGACGTCGCGCAACAGTTCGACCGCCTGCAAATGGGTGTCGAGCGCCGCCGCGCCGGGCGAGACGATGTCGATGAAGACCGCCGGCGCGCCCTTCCGCAAGACGCGGCGCGCCTGACGCAGCCCCGCCGGCGCGTCGCGCCAGTGATGGGCCGAAAAGCGGCTGGCGAGAAAGTCGAAACGGGCCTCCGGGAAGGGCAAGGTTTCGGCCGAGGCTTGCACGGTTTCCACGTTGCTCAAGCCGCGCCGTTCGGCTTCGGCGGCGACCGCCGCCAGCATGTCGGCCGAGAGATCGACCGCCGTGACGGCGCCCGCCGCGCCCGCCAAAGCATAAACGACATGGCCGCCGCCGGTCCCAAGGTCGAGGGCGCGCGCCGGCGCGGCTTTCGCCGCCAGCGCCGTCAGGGCCGCCAGATCGGCGCCGCCGGCATGGACGGCGCTCTGCACATAGGCTTGCGCATGGGCGCCGAATTGCGCCGCCGTCAGCGCGTCCTGATCCTTGGCCATGACCGCTCCTATTCGCCGCGCCATTGCGGCGGGCGCTTGGCCAGAAAGGCCTCCATGCCTTCCTGGAAATCGGCGCTGCGATAGCACATCACCACCAGATCCTCGCCGGTCTCCATCGGCGGCCGTAGGCGCAGCAGGGCCTCCTTTGTCGCGCGCAGGGTCAGCGGCGCGTGGCCCGCCACGGTTTTCGCCAATTCCTCGGCGCGCGCCGGCAGCGCCTCCGGCGCGACGATCTCGCCGACCAGGCCGAAGGCTTTGGCTTCTTCAGCGTCGATCAGCCGGGCGGTGAAGAACAAATCCTTGACCCGCGCCGCGCCCATAATGGCGGC
>NZ_JAYSBG010000523.1:0-1592 GCF_041915505.1 Rhodoblastus sp.
CGATCTTCACGCAGACATGAGCGCGCGCGCCATGCGGCGCGTGGCTGAAATCGCTTCCGGCCTCTCCTATGACCTGTGCGTCCTCACCGGCGATTATCGCGGAGAAACGTTCGGTCCGTATCAATCCAGCCTGCGGGCTCTGGGCGAATTGCGCGGCGCTCTGAAGGGCGACATTTTCGCGGTGCTCGGCAATCACGACACAATTCGGATGGTTCCTGACCTTGAGGGCATGGGCGTGAAATTCCTCCTCAACGAAAATGTGGCGATCGCCCGCGACGGCGCGCGGATCTATCTCGCGGGCGTCGACGACGCCCATTTCTACCGGGTCGACAACATCGAAAAGGCGGCGACGGGCGTCCCTGACGACAGCTTTTCGATTCTGCTCTCCCACACGCCGGAGATCTACCGGCAAGCCGCCCACGCCGGCTTCGACCTGATGCTGTCCGGCCATACGCATGGCGGCCAGATCTGTCTGCCTGGCGGGTTCCCGGTGACGCTCGAATCCTATCTGCCGAGGCATATGGGACGAGGGCCATGGCGTTACGGCGAAATGGCCGGATATACGTCGGCGGGGGCTGGAGCTTGCATCGTTCCCGTGCGTTTCAACTGCCCGCCGGAAGCGACATTGCACGTCTTGCGCGCCTCGGCCTGATCTCGCCTCTCAGTACGGCTCGTTGCGCAATCCCAGGGCGTAGGCGGCGCGCGAGACGACCATTTGCCCGACGATGAAGGCAGCGACGCAAACCGCGATTTCGGCGGGACGAAGGGGCAAGACGCAAGCGGCGGCGAGCGTTCCGAACAAGGCTTCGGGCAGCTGGTCGAGGATCGGCGCCATGCTGCTCGGCGCCAGCCGAAGGCGGCGCTTGACGAAACTGGAAAAGAGATCCCCGGTCATCGATGCGGCGGCCGTGGCCGCGCCGACGCGCCAGGCAAGGCCCATCATGGGGGCTGCGCCAGCCGCGAAGGCGACGGCGACGACAAGACCCCGGAATGTTTTGGAGCGTCCAAACAGCGGCTGGCCGTCGACGAAGACCAAGCCGAAATCGACCGGCCAGGCCGCAGCCTGCCCTAAGACACACTTGGCGATCACCGGCGCGCTGTTGGCGGCCGTGAGCAGAACCAGGACGATCGTGACGTTTTCCACATTCACGGCGGATGGCTCCAACTGAAACGTCTCATTCGATCATTTCCATAACCGACCTTGCAACAAGCAAAATTCGGTCGTTTCACAGCGATCTACGTCGCAAGAGGGAACATGGCTGCGGTAACCATCCGAACCATTCTTCTACAAATGATTGTCGGGCGACGCCTTGCCGATTTTCGGCGCGGACAAGCATTGCCCCAGGCGCCGATCAATCGAAGTCGCGAACGTTTCGGCGGGCGCCGGCCCTGCCGGACGCCAGTCACGACAATGATCGGCGTCAGTGAACGCCGCGGCCCGTTCCGCTAATGTCGCATCGCAGGTCCGGAGGTGAATATGAACGCGGCGGCGATCAGAACCATCCTTTTCCTGCTGGCGGTCGGCGCGCTGGCGGCGGGAGGCGCTTTGTCCTGGTTTGGCGATGCGAGGATCGGACATTGGGTCTGGTTCG
>NZ_JAYSBG010000524.1:0-1580 GCF_041915505.1 Rhodoblastus sp.
CGTGGGCTGTTCGATGAACCGCCATGACAGCGCCGCCGCGACGAAGGACAAGGCGATCACGCCGCCGCGCGCGACGATCTTGGACTCCGATCCGGGAATGAAGGGCGCGATTTTCTGAAAGACCAGAATGGGCCAGTGCCAGAGGTAAAGCGAATAGGAGATCTTGCCGACGAAACGCATCGGCGCGAGCGAGAGCAGTCGCGAAACCGGTGTGGCGGCGACGCTGCCGGCATAGATCACCGCGCCCGCCCCGAGGCAGGGCAGGGCGGCGGCCAGTCCGGGGAAGGCCATGTTGGAATTGAAGAAATAGATCGCATAGCCCATGCACAGCAGGCCGGCGACGGCGATCAGCGAGACCACCGCCGGCGTCGGGCGGAAGCCGTGGCTGGCGCGCCAGCGGCATTCCATGGCGAGCAGGGAGCCGAGCAGCAGCTCCCAGGCGCGCGTCGGCAGCGAATAGAAGGTTCCAACGGGCCAGATGTGGACAAGCAGGGCGCTGGACGCCAGCGAAAGCAGGAAAATCGCCGCCAGCGTGATGATCGCCGGGCGGCGCCCGCGTTTCAGGGACCAGGCCAGGATCAGCGGGAAGAACAGATAGAATTGTTCCTCGACCGCGAGCGACCAGGTGTGGAGCAGGGGAAGTTCTTCGGCGGCGAGCGCGAAATAATTGGTCGTCAGCCAGAAATAGATATTGCTGACCGAAAAGATCGCGGCGATCAGCGACCCGCCATAACCTTTGGTTTCGGCCGGATAGCCGACCAGCACGACGCCGATCGTGACGACGGCGAGGGTCACGAGATAAGCGGGCGCGATGCGACGGCAGCGGTTGGCGTAGAACCCGCCGAGGGTGAAGGCGCCCCTGTCCATCCCTTCGAGGATGCCGAGCGTGATCAGATAGCCTGAAATGACGAAGAAGACGTCGACGCCGACAAAGCCGCCGTTCAGGATCGATTGCGATACGTGGAACACCACGACCGAAACGACCGCGATGGCGCGGAGGCCATCAATATCGGCGCGATATTTTAGCTGCAATAGGCTTCGTCCCAATAGCTGTCGACGATATGGTTCCAGTCCAGATTGCGTTCGGCGGTGGCCAGCGCGCCTTGCGAGAGCTTATGCCGCAAATCGCGGTTGGCGGCGACGCGGCGGATCGCGTCCGCCAGCGCTTCCGGGTCGCCGGGCGGCACCAGCAGGCCATTCTGATCCGGCGCCACGATATCGCGCAAGCCGCCGACGTCGCTGACGATGGCGAGGCGGCCGTTACCCAGCGCCGCCGCCAGCACGCCGCTCTGGCTGGCGTTGAGATAGGGCAGGATCACGCAGGTCGCCGCCCGGATTTCCTGGATCAGGCGGGCGGCGGAAACGAAGGCGTTGTCGATGAAGACATTGGGATGGCTGGCGAGCTGCGGCGTCAGCAGATCGAGTTCCGGCCCCTTGCCGACGATGCGGAAATGGGTCGACGCGCCGAGATCCTTCAGGCGCGCGATCGCCTCGCCGAGCACGCCGAGACCCTTGTAATGCTCCATGCGGCCGAAGCAGAGCACGACGCAATCGCCGTTCTCATCCGGGGCGGCGGGCGG
>NZ_JAYSBG010000525.1:0-1569 GCF_041915505.1 Rhodoblastus sp.
GCCCTGACGATTCCCTGCGAACGGCCGCGTTTAAAGCTAGGCGCCACGGCCGCATTTTGCGAATATGCGCCGCGTTTCGCAGGCGCGAAGCCGATTTGCCGGAATGTCCCACCAGCCCGCGCCGCCAATCCACTAAGAGACTCAGCAGGAGCCTGCATATGAAGGCCAGGAAGATCGGAATGCTCGTCGGAGCGGTTATCGCCGCCGCTTTGACGGCGAACGAAGCGTCAGCCGCCCAATGCGGAAATTCCGCAGGCGGCTTCGACGCCTGGAAACAATCCTTCGCGCAGGAAGCCCGGTCGCAGGGCATCGGCCCGGCCGGCATCGCCGCTTTGATGTCCACAAATTACAACCAGGCGACGATCAACGCCGACCGCGGCATGAAGAGCTTCCATCTCTCGCTCGACGCCTTTCTGGCCAAGCGCGGCGGCTCGATCATCGTCTCGCGCGGCCGCAAGCTGAAGGAATCCAACGCCGCCCTGTTCGCCTCGATCGAGCAGCGCTATGGCGTGCCGCCGGGCCCGCTGATCGCGATCTGGGGCATGGAGACCGGCTTCGGCGGCGTGATGGGCAACCAGAACGCGCTCTCCGCCGTCGCGACTTTGGCCTATGACTGCCGCCGGCCGGAATTTTTCACCGACCAGCTATACGCCGGGTTGAAACTGGTGGATCGCGGCACGTTCTCGGCCGGCACGCGCGGCTCGATGCATGGCGAGGTCGGCCAGACCCAGTTCATGCCCAAGACCGTGCTCGAATATGGCGTCGGCAATCTCGACACCGCGTCCGGGGCGCTGACGTCGACCGCCAATTATCTCAAGGCCCATGGCTGGGTCGCCGGCGCCGGCTACCAGCCCGGCGAACCGAACTTCGCCGCCATCCAGGCCTGGAACGCGGCGACCGTCTATCAGCAGGCGATCGCCTTGATCGGCAAGAAGATCGACGGCGGCGACCGCTGATATAATCAGCTGTTGGGGCCGCCGCGGATCGCCGCGGCGCCGTTCAATCGCGAAGGGCCTGGTCGAGATCCGCGATCAGGTCCGCCGCGCTTTCAAGCCCCACCGACAGGCGCACCACATCCGGCCCCGCCCCGGCGGCGAGACGCTGCTCGTCCGTGAGTTGGCGATGGGTGGTGCTGGCCGGATGCAGGATCAGGCTGCGCGTGTCGCCGATATTGGCGAGATGGGAAAACAGCCGCACGCGCTCGACCACGCGCAGGCCGGCCTCATAGCCGCCCTTGACGCCGAAGGTGAAAACCGCGCCCGGCCCGAGCGGCAGGTATTTTTGCGCCAGCTCCCGGAACGGGCTGTGCGGCAAGCTGGCGTAGGACACCCAGGACACGGCCGGATGCGCCTCCAGAAATTCCGCCACCGCCTGCGCATTGGCGACATGGCGCTCCATGCGCAGGTGCAGGGTTTCGAGCCCGGTTAAGGTCAGAAAGGCGTTCATCGGCGCGAGCGCGGGGCCGAAATCGCGCAAGGCCACCGCCCGCGCCTTGGTGGTGAAGCCGAAATCGCCAAAGGTCTCGTAGAAATTGAGACCGTGATAGGCCGGCTCCGGCCCGGCGAGCGA
>NZ_JAYSBG010000526.1:0-1553 GCF_041915505.1 Rhodoblastus sp.
GCGGTCCGGATCCTGCCCTATGCGCACGACGACATTGCCAATCGGCGAGGTGCTGCCCGAGTCGGCGCGCGTCTTTTTTCAGCGGCGGCTTGAAGAAATCGTCGGGCTCGCCATCGTCGCGTTCACGGCCGCCCTTGGCGTCGCCCTCGCCACCTGGTCGATCGCGGACCCCAGCCTGAACCACGCGACCGATGCGCCGGTCCACAATGCGCTCGGCGCGAAGGGCGCGATCATCGCCGATCTGGTCATGCAATTGATCGGGATCAGCGCGATCATCCTGCTCGCGCCGCTCGGCCTGCTGGGCTGGAAGATCGCGTCCCATCATCGCCGGACGGGCGGAAACAAGGCCGGCTATATCGCCTATTGGCTGGTGGGGACCGTCAGCGCGGCGGCGGTGGCCTCCCTGCTGCCGACGACCGACGGCTGGCCGCTGCCGACGGGGCTCGGCGGGGTCGTAGGCGACGCCCTGGTCGCTCTGCCGAAACGATATTTTTCGTCGTTCGGCATGGCCATCGCCGGCGTCCTCTATTTCTCAATCGCCATTCTGGCCTTGTCGGCTTCACTCGGCATGGGCGGGCCGGTTGCGAACGACCCTGACGAATTGAGCGATGAGCCAGAGCCGCCCGCGACTTTCATGGACCGCATCGAAAGGCCGTCCCAGCCGGCGACGGAACCGCGTCGGAAGTCCTTCGGAGATTCGAAACTGGCGGCGACCGTGCGCTGGATGCGCGCCCTTTTCCAACAACGGGCGCCGGTGAGCGCGCCATCCGAACATGACATCGCCGGCCGTCAGTTCGACGAACTCGGGCCGGCCTCGACCCATCGCGCGCCCCGACCGGAGCAAATTCAACCCGGCCATGAGGAGCCGGCCTCCGCCTTTGCCGGCGACGCGCCTCGCGTCGCCCGCCCAGCCGGCAAGACGCGCCGCGGCCTTTTTGGATCCTCCGACAATGCCGCGCGGAGCCCGGCCGTTCCGCACGCCTATGCGCCGCCGACGATCAATCTTCTGGCGGCGGCACGGAAATCCGGCAACGGCATCGCCCAGGACTCGCTGGAGCAGAATGCCCGGCTGCTCGAAAGCGTGCTGGAGGATTTCAGCGTCAAGGGCGATATCGTCAGCGTTTTTCCTGGCCCCGTGGTGACGTTGTACGAGTTTGAGCCTGCGCCAGGGATCAAATCATCGCGGGTGATCGGTCTCGCCGACGACATCGCGCGCTCGATGTCGGCGGTCTCCGCCCGCGTCGCCGTGGTGCCGGGCCGCAACGCCATCGGCATCGAACTGCCCAATCCGCGCCGCGAAACCGTCTATCTGCGCGAACTCATCGCCGCGCCCGATTTCACCGACACCAAGCACAAGCTCGCCATCGCCCTCGGCAAGACCATCGGCGGCGAGCCCGTCATTGTCGATCTCGCCAAAATGCCGCATCTGCTCGTCGCCGGCACCACCGGTTCGGGCAAGTCCGTCGCCATCAACACCATGATCCTGTCGCTACTCTATCGGCTCAAGCCGCACGAGTGCCGCCTCATCATGGTCGACCCGAAAATGCTCGAGC
>NZ_JAYSBG010000527.1:0-1550 GCF_041915505.1 Rhodoblastus sp.
TGGGTGGGGATTTCGGTCCCTCCGTGGTCGTGCCGGGCGCTGCCCTTTTTCTGGAACGCACGCCTGGCGCGACCTTTCTGATATTCGGCGATCAGGACAAGCTTGCGCCTTTCCTTCAGGCGCATCCACAGCTCGCGGCCTCGACCCGCGTGCGCCACACCAGCGTCGCGGTCGGTATGGCCGACAAGCCGAGCCAGGCCTTGCGCGCCGGCCGGCGCAATTCCTCCATGTGGATGGCGATCGAGGCGGTGCGCAAAGGCGAGGCCGATTGCGCGGTTTCCGCCGGCAATACCGGCGCGCTGATGGCCATGTCCAAGATCTGCCTGCGCACCATGGCGCAGATCGACCGACCGGCCTTGACGGCGCTGTGGCCGACCCAGCGCGGCTGCTCGATCGTGCTGGACGTCGGAGCGACCATCGGCGCCGATGCGCAGCATTATGTCGATCTCGCCATCATGGGCGCCGCCATGGCGCGCAGTCTGTTCGAATTGGACCGGCCGACGGTCGGCCTGCTCAATGTCGGCGTCGAGGAGGTCAAGGGCATCGAGGAGGTCAAGGCCGCCTCCCGCCTCCTGCAGGCGATCGACTCGCCGCTGCTCGATTATCGCGGTTTCGTCGAGGGCGACGACATCGGGCGCGGCACGGTGGATGTGGTGGTGACCGAAGGCTTCACGGGCAATATCGCGCTCAAGACCGGCGAGGGCACCGCGAAACAGATCCGCACCTATCTTAGGGAATCGCTGACCCGCAACTGGCGCACCAAGCTCGGAGCGTGGCTGGCGCGCGAGGCCTTCGAGGAGCTGAAATCCCGGCTGTCGCCGCGCCAGACCAGCGGCGGCGTCTTCCTCGGCCTCGACGGCGTGGTCGTGAAGGCGCATGGCGGCGTGGATGCCGATGGCTTCTCCGGCGCCATCGAGATAGCCGCCAATATGGTGCGTCACGATTTGCTGGACAAAATCCGCGATATGATGGTCCTCGCCAATGAACACGCCGCGGCGCTGGAGGATCCGCCTCCGGCCCCGATCCTGATCGGCCAGCAGGCGTCCGAGCCTCCGCCATCCGATCCGGCATGACCAGAACCATGGAAACGACCAAGTGACGCAAGAAAACAAGCGCCTGCGCTCGGTGGTGAAGGGCGTCGGCTCCGCTTTGCCGCGCCGCTGCGTCACCAATCGCGAGCTGGAAAAGCAGGTCGACACATCCGACGAATGGATCGTCCAGCGCACCGGCATCACCCAGCGCTATATCGCCGGGGAGGGCGAAACGACCTCTACGCTCGGCGCGGCGGCCGCCCGCGCGGCGCTCGCCAAGGCGCAATGCGCGCCGGAGGACATCGACCTCATCATCTGCGCGACCTCGACGCCGGACCTCACCTTTCCCGCCGTCGCCACCATGATCCAGGCCGAACTGGGCATAACCGGCGGCGTGGCCTTCGATCTGCAGGCGGTCTGCGCCGGCTTCGTGTTCGCGGTGACGACCGCCGACAAATTCCTGACCTCCGGCTCGCACAAGCGCGCGCTGGTGATCGGCGCCGAGACCTTTTCCCGCAT
>NZ_JAYSBG010000528.1:0-1547 GCF_041915505.1 Rhodoblastus sp.
GATCGCCCTCGCCGTGCCCTTCTATCGCTCCGGCCTGACCAAATGGGACGGCTTCCTGCAATTGAGCGACAGCGCCGACGCTCTCTTCGCCGATGAGTTCCGGCTGCACCTGTTCGGAGCCGAAATCCCCTTCCCGGCGCCGCATCTGATGGCTTTCGCCTCGGGCTGCATGGAGATCCTGCTGCCGATCCTGCTGGTGCTGGGGCTTGGAACGCGCCTCGCCGCGCTCGGCCTTTTGGGCATGACCGCGATCATCCAGCTCACGGCGCCGGAGGGTTGGGCCAATTTCCACCTGATTTGGGCGGCGACGGCGCTCGCCATCCTCGTCCACGGGCCGGGCGGCTTCTCGCTCGACGCCCTGATCGGGCCCCGGCTGGCGCGCGCCTTCGGTCTGGACAAATCGGGCCAATGACGGATTGATGGCACTACCCAAACCCTACGGCTTTGATTATGGTGCGCCCAATCAACGCCAGTGCGGCCTTCCTCTCGGATCGAAACCCATGTCCGACCACGCCATTCCGCATTTCCACAATCAGCCCGGACTGTCGAAAATTCGCGTCGGCGCCAAGGAATTCATGTGTATCGGCGCGTTGCCGCCCTTCGATCACCCCCATGTCTATATCGACATGGGCGCCGATTCGGAGGCGATCTGCCCCTATTGCTCGACCCTTTATGTTTATGACGCATCGCTGCACGGCCACGCCGATCCGGCGGAATGCGAGGCTACGGCCAAGGCGGCCTGAGCCGGACGCGGGATTGTCCGCGTCGTGGGAGTGCGCAAGTGACGTCGCAAGAACCCTTCGTGATCGCCGGCGGCGGGGTCGGCGGCCTTTCAGCCGCATTGGCGCTGGCGCAGACGGGCCAGCGCTCGCTGCTGCTTGAGCGCGCCCCCGCCTTTCGTGAAGTGGGCGCCGGCCTGCAGCTTTCCCCCAACGCCTGCCGCATCCTGCGCGGACTCGGCGCGTTGGACGCCCTGACGCCGCAGGCGGTGGCGCCGGAATATGTCCGGCTGCGGCGCGGCTCCGACGGCGCCGATCTCGCCCGCATACCGCTCGCCGACGCCGAGGCCCGCTGGGGCGCGCCTTATCTCGCCGTCCACCGCGCCGACCTGCTCGCCGCTCTGGTGGAGCGCGCGCGCGCCGAGCCCTTGATCGAAATCAGCAACGATTCGACGCTCACCGGCTTCATCCAGGATGAGAAGGGCGTCGCGGTGACCTATCGCTTCGACGGCGAGTTCCGCCGCGCCTCCGGCGCAGCTCTAGTGGCGGCCGATGGCGTGCGCTCGCTGGTGCGCACGCGCCTGATCGGCGGCGATTCCGACAAGCCCGCCTTCACCGGCCATACCGCCTGGCGGGCTTTGCTCCCGGCGGCCGGCCTGCCCGATTTCCTGCGCCGGCGGGTCGCCAATCTCTGGTTCGGCGAACGCGCGCATCTGGTGCATTATCCGCTGCGCGGCGGCGAGATCGTCAATGTGGTGGCGCTGGTCGAGGACGCTTGGCGCGGCGACGGCGAAGGCGCCGAGCCCGATTTCTGGGACAATGCCGGCG
>NZ_JAYSBG010000529.1:0-1545 GCF_041915505.1 Rhodoblastus sp.
TGGCCGGACAGGCGATCACGATCGCGCTCGTCCTGGCCTCGGGCGTCGCGGTTTTCATCTCCTCGCTGAGCGCCTACCAATCGCTGGTGACGTCGCAGCGGAATTATTATCGCGAAAGCCGTTTCGCCGACGCCTTTGCCAGCCTGAAGCGGGCGCCGCTTTCGGTGGCCGCGCGCATCGCCGAAATTCCTGGCGTGACCCAGGTCGAGCCGCGGCTGGTTCAGGACGTGACGATCGGCGTCGAAGGCGCCTCGCTGCCGGTTTCCGGGCGCATGATCGCGCTCGCCGCCGGCGACGAACCGCAGATCAATCGCCTGCACATCGTCAGCGGGCGCGGCCTTGACCCCGCTATTCCCGCGGAGATCCTCGTCACCCAGGCTTTCGCCGAAGCCAACCGGTTGGGGCCCGGCGACCGCGTCTCCGCGCTCCTGAACGGCCGCAGGCAGAGTTTCCGCATCGTCGGAACGGTCCTGTCGCCGGAATATGTGTTTTCGACCGGGCCGGGCGAGCCGCTGCCCGACGACAGGAGATTCGGCGTGTTTTACGTCTCCCGCGAGGTCCTGGCCCACGCCTTCGCCATGGAAGGAGTCTTCAACGACGTCGTGTTGCTCGTGGCGCCGGGCGCCAATATGCCGGCGATTCTGTCGGCGATGGACGCCTTGCTCGAGCGCTGGGGCGGCATGGTCGCCCATGATCGCAGCCTGCAATTGTCTCACCGCTTCCTGCAGGACGAGTTGCGCCAGCAGGGAACCATGGCCGCGACGATACCCCCGATCTTCCTGTTGATTTCGGCCTTTCTGCTCCATGTAGTGATGGGACGCCTCGTCGCCACGCAACGCGAGCAGATCGCCGCGCTGAAGGCGCTTGGCTATGACCGTGAGATCACGCATCATTTCGCCAAATTCGCGGCGCTGATCGTCCTTCCGGGCGTGGCTCTGGGCGTCGCCGTGGGCGTTGCGCTCGGCCATGTGATGCTGTTCAGCTACCGGCCCTTCTTCCGTTTTCCGGAACTCGAATACGATTTGGCGGCCTGGGCCCCGATCGTCGCGACCGGGATCGCGCTGTTCAGCGGCCTTGGCGGCGCGATGGGAGCCGTTCGCTCCGTGGCCCGGCTCCGGCCGGCGGAAGCGATGAGGCCCGCCGCGCCGGCGGTTTATTCCGCGCACTTCGCCACAATCCTTTCCCGGGCGCCGTCCCGCTGGAAAATCGCGGCGCGGGGAGCCGGCGATCATCCGCTTCGAACCGGCGTGACATTGCTCGGATTGGTCGTCGCCGCGCCGCTCGTGCTGATGGGCCTGTTCTGGACGGATGCTCTCGATTATGTCGTCGACGTGCAATTCGCCGCCTCGGAGCGCGCGGACGCCGTGGTTCAGTTCGTCGAGCCGCTGCCGGCGCGGGTTGTGCAGGAGGTCCGGCGAATGCCTGGCGTGCTGCTGGCGGAGCCGCTGCGGATCGCGCCGGTTCGCCTGCGGTCCGGCCATCTCGAATACCAGACGTTGCTGACGGGTTCGTCGGATCGGATGCAACTGCGCCGCCTGCTCGACG
>NZ_JAYSBG010000530.1:0-1544 GCF_041915505.1 Rhodoblastus sp.
CGGAAAATTTCGCCGCGAAAAACGGCCCGCTGCTGGCGCGCTTCTTCGACATGATGACCAAGGCGAAACGCCTGATCGCCGACAATGACGAAGCCTTCGCCAAAATCGCGCCGATGACCGGCGTGACCGATCCGGCGGCGCTGGTCATTCTGCGGCAATATTATCGTCAGGGCATTCCGACGCGACCGCTCGCCGACGACATCGCCGACGCCGCGGCCATCTTCAAGGCGCTGGCTGCGGTCGGAGGCCCGCAACTCATCGGCTCCGCCACGGAACTCGATCCCGCCGTATTCTATCACCCGCCGGGCGAAACCGGCGCCAAATGACGCGGCTGCTTTCGCTAGGCCTGTTTTTCGCGCTGTGGCAATTCGGCGCCTGGATGCTCGGCCCACAACATCTGCCGACGCCGGAAGCCGTGGCGGCGACCATGGTCGCCGAGGCGCGCCACGGGGATTTGTTCTTCAATCTCAGCGTCACCCTGGCGCGCGTGCTGGCCGGTTTTTCGCTCGCCATGATTCTCGGCGCGGCGCTCGGCGTGGCGCTCGGGCGCCTGCCCGCGCTCGATCATTTCGTCGATCCCTGGCTGGTGATTCTGCTGAACACGCCGGCCCTGGTCGTCATCATCCTGGCCTATATCTGGGGCGGACTGAACGAGGTTTCAGCGCTCGCAGCGATCACGCTCAACAAATTGCCCAATGCCGTGGTCACGCTGCGCGAGGGCGCGCGCGCGCTCGATCCCGCGCTCGACGAAATGGCCAAGGTGTTCGCCTTCCCCCGGCTGCGGCGCTGGCGTCATGTGGTCGTTCCGCAACTTGCGCCCTATGTCGCGGCGGCGGCGCGCGGCGGCCTCGCTCTGGTCTGGAAGATCGTGCTGGTGGTCGAATTGCTCGGGCGTCCCAATGGCGTCGGCTTCAAGATGAACGAGGCCTTCCAGCTGTTCGACCTCCGGCTGCTGCTCGCCTATGCGCTGCCCTTCGTGGCCTTGATGATGCTGGTCGAAACCCTGGTTCTGCGGCCGGCGGAACGCTCCGCCAATTGGTGGCGTCGCCATGGCGCTTGAGATCGCGATCCAGCGCAAGGCGTGGCGCAAGGCGGACGGTGGCGAACGGCTCGTCTTCGACGGCTTTTCGCTGAGCGTCGCGGAGGGCGCGATCGTCGCCTTGCTCGGCCCGTCCGGCTGCGGCAAGAGCACGCTGCTGCGCATCGTCGCCGGGCTTGATCGCGATTTTTCCGGCGCGGCGACAGGCGCGCCCGAACGGATCGGCATGGCCTTTCAGGAGCCGCGCCTGCTGCCCTGGCGCAATGTCGCGGACAATCTCCGGCTCGCCGCGCCGCATCTCGACGAAACCCGGCTGCAAGAGCTGCTGACGGCCTTCGAGCTTGCGGGGCGCGGCGGCGATTATCCGGGCCAATTGTCGCTCGGCCTCGCGCGGCGTGTGGCGCTCGCGCGGGCCTTCGCCATCGCGCCGCAGCTCGTGCTGCTGGACGAGCCCTTCGCCTCGCTCGACCGCGCGCTGCATCTGCGCCTGCGCGCGCTGCTGGCG
>NZ_JAYSBG010000531.1:0-1528 GCF_041915505.1 Rhodoblastus sp.
GTTCGGCTCCAAGGAGGCTATGACGGAACATGCGGCGGGTCGCGTCGAGGATCTGAAATCGCGCGGCTTCGCCAATGCCGGGCTTTACGATCCGCAAGGCGTCGGCGGCACGCATGTGATGTATGTGCTGCAGCACGCCGACCAGCCGGAGCTTTACCAGAATCTGCCGAGAGATCCGAGGATCAGCCCGCTGGTTCGGTTCTGGAAGGGCGGCGCCAAGGTCATCGGCTGGGCCGCCATGGGACTGGCGGCGCTCGCCGGGCTAGCGCACTACATCGTCGCCGGCCCGAATGAAGTTCCGGAACAGGCCGAGAAAGATGCGCTCGCCATGCGCGATCGCCTGCAGGAAAGGGACGGATGATGGACCATTCGAGCCCCGACGGCGAAGACCGGATCACCATCAAGCGCTATACCGCGTTCCAGAGGCTGAACCACTGGATCACGGCGATCCTCTTCATCCTGCTGGCGATGAGCGGCCTGGTGATGGGCTATCCGTCGCTGAATTTTTTCTCGGGGCCGTTCGGCGGCGAGGAGGCGGCGCGCGCGCTGCATCCCTGGTTGGGGCTCGGCCTCGTGGTGAGCTTTTTCCTGCTGGCCTTGCCCTTCATCCGCGTCAATATGCCAAATATGGACGACGTCCGTTGGCTTCGCGGCTTCCCCGACCTGATCATGCACAACCATGAAAACCTGCCCGAGCTCGGCAAATATAACGCCGGTCAGAAAGGCGTTTATTGGTCGCAGTTCGTTTTGATTCTGGTGCTCTTCGCCAGCGGCCTGACGATCTGGCAGCAATATTTCGGCGGCTCGACCTCGATCGGAACCCAACGCCTCGCGGTGCTTGTCCATTCGCTCGGGGCGTTGCTGGCGATCACCATTATCATCATCCATGTCTATGCCGGATTCTGGGTGAAGGGCACGTTGCGCGCCATGACACGCGGCACGGTGACAGGCGGCTGGGCCTATATGCATCATCGCAAATGGCTGCGCGAAACCCTGGCGCGGGAAGCTGCGGCAAAAGGCAATGTCGGGGCCCAGAAAACGACGGAGCCGCGATGACTGAACGCTTTCGGAACGGGCCCGCGCGCGATTTTACCAAGGTCGGCGAAATCTGCGCGCCGCCGTTCGCGGTCCTGCCTGACCCGGCGCAGGTGTTCGCCCGGCGAGCCGAGCGATTGAGGACTTTGGCGGAAGGCCATGCCCTCGCGCCATTCCTGATCTTTCTCTCGCGCCTGGTCGATATCCAGCATCAGGGTCTGGCTGAACCCGCGCCGCAGATCGATCGCGCCAGCGTGGAGCGCGCGATCGCGCATGGCATGCCGGCCCTGTCGAAAAATATGCTCGTCGATGACGATGATTTCTCGCGCGTGCTCGACCAGTTCTTGCGCCGCGCCGTCACCGTCGAGGCGCCGCTCGCCGCCGCACAGGCGCTTGCCCGCGTGATGGCGATGAGCCCTGCCGATCGCCTTGCCTTGGCGGCGTCCGTGTTCGACGCCGCCTATCCAGTGGAGCAGATCGGCGAAGTCCTTTA
>NZ_JAYSBG010000532.1:0-1524 GCF_041915505.1 Rhodoblastus sp.
GGGGCGTCGCAGGCAAAACTTTTTTCACTTTTTGAGAATCGGCGCCGTAATTTCAGTCGTACTGGATGGATTGGAGGCAAAAAGCCGTTTTGCGCGCCGTATTGTCGCCCCGCAGATTTTCGCGCTGTCGGCTTTATGGCATAGAAGGCGGGTGGCGGATTCGGAGAGACCTATGGCGCTGGTGATGTTCGCGGGATCAAGGCGTCGCATGGCGATCCTGTTCGCGGCTTGTCTGGCCGGCGCGGCGGCTGGCCTGACGGATACGGGGCCGGCGCGGGCGCAATTCTTCCCGTTCTTCGGCGAGCCCGCGCGGCCGCAGCGGGCGCCGGTTCAAGCCCTGTCTCCCGGGCAGGTCCGCGCCGTATTGGCGCGCGAGGGCGCGCGGCTGGTCGGGACGCCCCGCCTGCGCGGCTCCGAGATCGTTGCGATCGGCCGCGACGATTATGGCGACCGCAAGCGCTTCACTTTGGATGCGATCAGCGGCGAAGTGCTGGACATTACCGTGATCGCCCGCCGCGAGGAGCGTCCGTCGCGCGCGCCGGACGGCGATCTGGCGCCGCCCGTTGAGCCCTTGCCGCCGCCGGACCATGGATCGCGTGACACTGGGATCAGCGCGGAGCCGCTTCCAGAACCAACGCCCGACAGGGGCCAGGCCGCGGTATCGCCTTCCGCTCCGGTCGCCGGGCCGGCGGCGGGCGCGCCGCCGGCCTCCGCGCCGCGCAAGCCGCCGGATCCGGCCGACGCCGCGCTGAGCCCGATCAAGCCGCTCAAGCCGGCCGGCGCGCCGAAGGTCGAGCCCTTGCCGCAATAAAACGGGCGCCGAAGCGCCCGTTCATGCTCTCTTTCCTCTTTGTATTAGGCCGCCTTGGGCGCCTCGACGGGCTGCGGCGCCGGGCCGTCGCCTTTCCGGCCGATCGGAATGGAGCGCGGACGCTGGGCCTCCGGGATCTCGCGGACGAGATCGACATGGAGCAGGCCGTTTTCGAGCCGGGCGCCGGTGACCTGAACATGGTCGGCGAGCTGGAAACGGCGCTCGAAGGCGCGCGCGGCAATGCCTTGATAGAGTATTTCGCCGGTCTCGCCTTCCTTGCGCGGCTCCTTCGCGCCCTTGATGGTCAGGGCGTTCTGGCGCGACTCAATCGACAGGTCGCTTTCGCCGAAGCCCGCGACCGCGAGGGTCAGGCGATAGGCGTTTTCGCCGGTCCGCTCGATATTATAGGGCGGATAGGACGTCGCCGCATTGTCCGGCGCGCCCGGCTGGTCGAGCAGCGAAAACAAACGGTCGAAACCGATGGTGGAGCGGTAGAGGGGAGAGAGATCGAATTGACGCATGGCATATCCTCCAGTTGAAGCGACATGCGGCGGGTCCGGTCCGTCTGGCTCCGGGGCCGCGCCGTGTGAGCGCGTCCGGTTCCGGCCCGCGCTGACCTTGAGATGGAGGCGTCTCCCGCCTTTTCAAGCCCCCAAGGGCGTTGATCTTGCGCTGTTTCGCCGCCGTCCGTTTTGTGCGATTCTGTTCGCCCG
>NZ_JAYSBG010000533.1:0-1513 GCF_041915505.1 Rhodoblastus sp.
AATCCGGCCATGGCGCGCGTGGTCCAGCCCAACAACCGCGCCTGGAACGCGAGGCTGGCCCAGGCCGCGCCGGTATCGAAGGAGGCGCTGGCCGATTCGATCGGCGCGCTCTGGCCCTGCGGTGTGAAGCGAGCCTTGCTGGCGACCAGCACCAGAGCGGAGGCCTCGCCGGCCCATCCTCGGTTGTTCTCGCTGAGGCAGGCGAACAGCTTGTCGAAGGCCGCCTCCCCGCGCCGCGCGTAAGCGAAGCGCCACGGCTGGGAATTATAGCTGGAGGGCGCAAAACGCGCCGCCTCGAACAAGGCGAACAGGACTTCGTCCGGGATCGGCTCGCCGGTCATGGCGCGCGACGACCAGCGGCCGATGAACAGCGAGGACACCGGGGTTTCGGCGGCGCGCTCGCCAGCGTTGGAGACAAGGGAGACGAGGGAGGAATTGGGATCGGCCATGAGCTTGGTGTCCTGACGGGGTTTTGCAAGCGACATCGCGCAAGCAGCGACGCGGTTCAAGCCCCGGGCGGCAAGGCCCGCCTTGCGAAAGCGCAGGCGCGGCTTTAGCCGGAGACAAGGCGCGGATTCTGTGAATAAATCACGGAATCAAGCGCGCCTGGCGCCCTCCCGTTCGAAGAGCCTGCCGTGACAGCCCTTTTTGTCGGACATTCCTATATCGACATGACCATGATCGCCGATTCCATGCCGACCGGCGACGAGAAATCGGTGGCGCGGGATTATGCGGTCTCCTTTGGCGGCAACGCGGTCACCGCCGCGTTCGCCTGCGCCCGGCTGGGCGTCCAGCCCGATCTGCTGACCACGCTCGCCGACGACTGGCTCGGCCAGATGTTCTGGGAAATGGCGCATAAATACGGCGTCTCGCTCTATCCGCGCAAAGTGGCGCGCTCCTCCCTGTCCTTCGTCCTGCCCAAGGGCAACAAGCGCGCCATTCTGCGCGCGCGCGACTCGCATTACCTGCGCCCCTTCATGAAGCTCGACGTGTCAAGCTATGAGGCCCTGCATCTCGACGGCCATCAGGCCGACGCCGCGCTCTATTACGCCAAGGCTTTCCGGGAAAAGGGCCTGCTCACCTCGCTCGACGGCGGCGCCGTGCGGACCAATACGGAAGAGGTTCTGCACAATATCGACGTCGCGGTGGTGTCCGAGGCTTTTTGCGCGCAGCTCAAGCTGACCGCGCTGGAGACGCTCGGCTATCTGGCCGCGCGCGGCGTGAAGATCGCCGCCGTGACCGAGGGCGAGCGCGGGCTACTGTGGAGCGACGAGGACGGATTGATCTCGCGCATGGCGGCGCTGGCCGTGCCGGAGGATAATGTGCGCGACACCTCCGGCGCCGGCGACGTGTTCCACGGCGCCTATCTCGCCTCTTATCTGCAGAACCGCACCGCGCGCTGGGCCGAACATTTCGATTTCGCCCGCGCCGCATCGGCCTATAAGGTTCAACATCTCGGCAATGAGGCCGGCCTGCCCTCATTCGACGACATCGCCGAAATGCGGCGTCTCTA